>JBGTNO010000031.1:0-4759 GCA_041743065.1 Chthoniobacterales bacterium | reverse complement strand
GCGGCGATGTGGTGGGCGATCACACCGTCCTCTTCGCGGGTGCGGGAGAGAGGCTGGAACTCACGCACAAGGCGGCGAGCCGCGACCCTTTCGCCACGGGAGCTTTGCGAGCCGCGCGCTGGACGGGCGGTGCCGCGCCCGGCCTCTATGATATGCAGGACGTGTTGGGGCTGCGGTAAAACGAACCATGCGCGCCGGTATTGCGCTCGGTTCCAATGTGGGAGACCGCCTGGACTTCATGCGCCAGGCGGGCCGGCTGCTGGCGAAGCAATCGCTGGACAGACCGGTCTTGTATTCCCGGCTCTATGCCACGGTGCCCGTGGATATGGAGGCCGGGACCACGGAGTTTCTGAATGGGGTCATCGAAATTGGAACCGGCGTTTCGGCGGCGGATCTCTGGCGCGAACTGCGGACCATCGAGGAAACGCTGGGCAGACCCCGGCACCGAGTCAAAAATGTTTCCCGCCCCATCGACCTCGATCTGCTCTATCATGGCGACACCAGCCTCATGACCGGACCTCTGCTTCTACCGCATCCCCGTCTGCACGAGCGGGCTTTTGTGCTCCGACCTCTCCGCGATATCCGTCCAGATTTGATCCTGCCGGGGCGGCGGGAAACGATCGCCGAACTCTCCGCCAATCTGCCCGCGGGCGACGGCGTGAGCCTGACCAATTTCAGCTGGTGATGAAACCGAGTCTCCCGGAACTCCGCCGGCGCAAGCGCCCCGCCCCGCCCATCGCGGTGCTGACGGCCTGCGATTACCCCACCGCGCGCTTGCTCGATGAGTCGGAGATCGATCTTATTCTCGTGGGCGATTCGCTGGGCATGGTGGCGCTCGGTTATCCCGATACGACGCACGTTACGATGGCAGACATGCTACACCACTGCCGGGCGGTCGCGCGCGGCGTCGAGCAAACGATCACGGTCGGGGACCTGCCCTGCGGGAGCTTCGCGTCACCCGCACTGGCGGTGCAAAACGCCCGGGCTCTGCGGGACACCGGCATGCGGGCGGTAAAGCTGGAAGGAGGGCGCAGTCACGAAGCGCAAGTGGCGGCCATCGTGGGAGACGGTATCCCCGTCATGGCGCACATCGGCATGCTGCCCCAGCGGGTCAACGAAGAAGGCGGTTACAAAATCAAGGGCCGCACGCGCGAGCAGATCGATCTCCTGATCGCCGACGCGCGGGCCGTCGAAGCGGCGGGTGCGTTCGCGGTGGTGCTGGAAATTGTCACCGCCGAGGCGGCCGCCGAGATTTCCGACGCCATCGGCATTCCGACGATTGGCATTGGGTCGGGGGCTCCGTGCGACGGGCAGGTGCTGGTGTCGCACGATCTGTTCGGAGCCTTCCCGTGGTTCACGCCGAAATTTGCGCGACCGGAAGGCGATGTGGCGGGGGAGATCCGGAGAGCGGTGGAAGCGTTTGTGCGGCGGACACGCGGTTGAGTCCCGCGTCCACGCCCGCTACCCTTTTCGCCGCCCGCGCCGCACGCTGCCTTCGGTCGTTTCCTTGAACTCGCCCACCCGGCGAAACTTTTCGTAACGCTTCTGCAGCATCCGCTCGGGCGAGAGAGCTATGACCATTTCCAGATTTCGGATCAGGGCCGCGCGCAGGAAGATGGCGGCGGCGGCGGGATCGCGATGCGCGCCCCCCAGAGGCTCCTCGACGGTTTCATCCACCAGATTCAAGCCATGCAGATCCTTGGCGGTGAGCTTCAGCGCTTCGGCGGCTTCGGGGGCATGCTTGCGATGTTTCCACAGAATGGCGGCGCAACCTTCCGGGCTGATGACCGAGTAATAGGAATTCTCGAGCATGAGCACGCGATCGGCCACGCCGATACCGAGAGCCCCGCCGCTGCCGCCCTCGCCAATCACGACCGCCACCACGGGCGTCTTCAGCACCATCATTTCGCGGATGTTCACGGCGATGGCCTCCGCGATGTGCCGCTCCTCCGCCCCCACTCCGGGAAAGGCGCCGGGCGTATCGATCAAGGCAATGACCGGCAGCGAGAACTTCTCGGCCAGACGCATGAGCCGCAGGGCCTTGCGATAGCCTTCCGGATGCGCGGAACCGAAGTTGCGCTTCACGTTTTCCCTCACGTCCCGCCCTTTCTGATGGCCGATGACGACGCAGCGGTGCCCGCCTACGGTGGCGAAGCCCCCAGGCATGGCGGGGTCATCGCCAAACAGGCGGTCGCCATGGATCTCCACGAAATCGGTGAACGCTTTATCGAGATAATCGAGCGCGAACGGGCGGGCTGGGTGACGCGCGATCTGCACCCGCTGCCAGGCCGTCAGCTGGCGATAGATGTCCTCCCGGGTGGTGGCGATCTTCGCCTCCATTTTCTTCACCTCGGCATCGAAGTTCAGATCGTTCGCGTGGGAATGCTTTTTTAGCTCGGTCAGCTTGCTTTCGAGCTCGACGAGGGGCTTTTCGAATTCCAGCGGGGGCGCGTGCATAGGGTTTTGAAAAAGATGACGGGGATGACGCGCGGCGGCTACTCGAATGTGATAGGCGTGCCATGGCGGACGAGAGCCCCCAGTTTGCGCATCTCCTCGGTGGCGATGCCGATGCCGTGAGCGGGCTTGTCCGTCCGGGAGAATTCCGCGGAGCTGTCCTCCTCTTTTTTCGCGGCGGGCGCGGCGGGCACGGGTGCCCCCTCGTTGATCGAATACAGGGTCAGATTCGGGATCGAGGTCATGATCCAGCGATTACTTTCGCTGTAATCCTTACTTCCGACGGCCAGTGCTTTTCCTTCCTTCAAGGCAATGGTGGATGTCACCCTGGCCTTGGTATGGGGCGGCAGCGGCTTGCCGGGCATCTTGTATTCCAGAGCGCGGTAGCGTTTGAAGAACTCGCCTTGATTGAAAAGAGTGACGGTCTGCGCCTCCTGATCGATGAGCAGGGCGAAATCGGGATGGGTCACCATTAACTCATCTCCAATATTGATGAGCGTGCCTTTGAGCTGATTCACCACCATGATGAGCTCGACGCTCGTCTTCAGGCGGCTGGCGATACGCGCGAGAGAATCGCCGGACTTCACGATGTAGGACTCTTTTTCCGGGGCCGGATACTTGGAGAAGAAAATGCGGGTGTTGATCTCGCCGAGTTCTTCCTTGACCTCGTCTTGCACGGTGGACTTCGGCCAGGCCGCGAGAAAATCGCGGTAGGCTCGGCGCGCTTTCACCAGGTCTCCGGACTCCCGCATTTTTAGCAGTTTCGCATAATCGCCGAGGCTGGGATCAGGGGGCGGGGTCGGCGGATGGGCCTCGAAATGCGCCCGCTCGGCCTCCAGTTGTTGCTGAGGGACGATGAACCAGTCGTTGATCACGTAGGCTGCGGAGCCAAACACTGCGGCGGTCAGCGCGAGAACGACGAGTGTTTTCCAGATCACGGCTGCCTATTCCAGCCACTTGCCAGGGCAAGACAAGTCAAAATCCCCGGCGGAGGGCGGATAGCTTCTTTTTTGAACCGGCCTAGTTTCGGGGGTTGTCCCTACGACCGATGCGGCCACTCCCCGCGAAATCCCCGCAATATGTTAATACGAGCCGGCTACGAAGTGGGGTTGGATCTGCAGTCTCCCTCGGCCATGATCCTGTTGCTTTTTCTGGAGCCGGCGCGGGCCGGCACGGTGCGCCGACCAGGGCGACTGGAGACAGAGCCCAGGGCCGAGATCGAAGAGTTCACCGACATTTTTGGAAATCACAGCGGCCGAACCTTCGCCCCGGCGGGAAGAATCACCTTCCGAAACGATATGGTGGTCGAGGACAGCGGCGAGTCCGACCCCCAATCGCCGGACGCCGTGCAGCATCCGGTGCAGTATCTGCCCACTGAGACGCTGCCCTATCTGCTGAGCAGCCGCTACTGCGCGGTCGATACCTACCTCAACGATCTGGCCTGGCAAAATTTCGGCGGGGCCATGTCTGGCTGGGAGCGGGTCGGTGCCGTGTGCGATTTCGTGCATGACCGTCTGAAATTCGACTACCTGCGGGCTCGCTCTACCCGATCGGCCTTGGAAGCCTATGAAGAGGAAACCGGGGTCTGCCGCGACTTTACCCACCTCGCCATCACGCTCTGCCGGAGCCTGAACATTCCGGCGCGCTACGCCACCGGATATCTGGGCGATATCGGCGTGCCGCCGGCGGACTCGCCCATGGATTTCAGCGCCTGGTTTGAAGTGTATCTTGGGGATCGCTGGCACACCTTCGATGCGCGGCACAATGTTCCTCGCATCGGCCGCATCGTGATGGCCCGGGGGCGGGACGCTTCGGATTGCGCGATCACCACGACATTCGGGCCCAATTCGCTGGGCACCTTCAAGGTGTGGACAGACGAAGTGACCGAGATCTGACCCCGGGGAGTTTCAGAAAACAGGGCCCGCTTTAGCCTCTGCTTTCCACGCGAAGGCCGACCTCTGCCAGACGCGGTTAACCCGCGTAGGTCATATAGGAAACAATCACGGAGATGAGGGCGGCGACGGCCACCACAGCGCTAAGGATTTTGGTCATGGAGTCTTCTTCTTCGTCTGAGGTTTCTACGACCGCCGCAGTCGGAGCGCTGCGCACGGTGGGAGCGGGGGCGGCGGTGAGAGGCTGCGTCTGCTGCATCCGCACGGTCGCTTTCGGCACCGCCGGCTGGGGATTGGGCGCCACTTGGATCCGGGCGGTCTCTTTCTTGGGAGAGGCCTTCATCGTGACGGGGGCACCTTCCGCGTAGGTCGGCGACTGTGGCTTGGGCGCGCCGGGCGCGGCCGGCTTGGGC
>JBGTNO010000030.1:0-26599 GCA_041743065.1 Chthoniobacterales bacterium | reverse complement strand
GCGCGCATCTGGGCAGCGGGCCTGGCACGCCATCGCGATCGAGCCGCCCAGCAGTCCCGGCCCGAAGATCGCAATGCGCTGGAAAGGATGATTGGTCACGAGGTCCGAGGGAAAAGAAGGCCCTCTCCAAGGCGGAGAGGGCCATGCTCAAAACTGGCTGCCGACAGCCTCGCGGAAGTCAGGCAACGCGATCAGGGAACGAGGAAAATCTTACCCGTGTAAGGATCTTTGACTTCCGTGCCCGGAGGAAATCCGCGCACATCCACGTAGCCGGAGTAGGGCGCGTGGGGACTGGTCACGAAGCCCTGCTTGCCCGAAACGGGCGTGCCATAGGGGTAATCTTTTTTCACCGTCGTCTCGATCACCACCGGCGCATCGGGCGTCACCGTCACCGCAGGCGTCGTCTCGACCACCGTGCTGGTCGTCACCGGCGGAGGCCCGACCAGCTGCGTGGTGGTGGTGCTGGTCGTCTGGCTGGTCGTGGCGGTGTCGCCCGCGTAGCCAAAGCGGCTGGCCCGATCAGCGTTCCGATCGGTACTTTCGGTTGTTTCGCAACTGCAAAGACCGATCGCCGCGAGAGCGGCACAAGCTGGAATAATGAGACGCTTCATAAATGTGAGCGGATTAAACGGTAACTCTCCCCGGCTGACAACCCAAAAAGCGACACCCAAAAAGCGCCGCCTCGTCCGCGGCGGCTACTGGACCGCCACTTCCGGGAACCACAGCCGGAAGCCTCCCCCCGCTCCCCGGTGATCCAGCGAGAGCGTGAGCGGCCCCTTCTTTTCATAATCTTCCCACGAAACACCGGTCACCTCGGCTGGAGTGCCGCCCTTGCGGAAAATCCAGCGCCCGATCCGGTGGTCTCCAGTTTGGCGCCCTGGTCCCACCGCAGGTGAAACGGGAAGAGCAGCCAGGAATGGTCGTTCACCAACATCCGGTCCTTCCCGGCCCTCCGCCCAACGGGCGAAGGGCGGCTTTTTTCTCTACGCCCCCGAGATCTGCTCGCGAATCGCCATCATCAGAAAATAGGCGCCCGCCGCCGCGACCATCGCGGAAGCGCACTGCGCCACCAGCGCGCGCGCTTCCGGACGCGACCGTGCCCCCAATTTCAACAGCCCGAAAAGCGGCAGCACCACCACCTGATGACCCAGCTCCACCCCCAGACTGAACGCCGCCAACGCGATCCAGACGCTCAGGCCCGACAGCGCGGTCATCGTCTCCAACAGCCCGCCCGCGAATCCCAGCCCGTGAATCAGCCCAAATCCGAAAGCGACCGCCAGCCGCACCCGAGCCCGCGCTCGCCGCGGAAAGAAGACATTTTCCAACGCAACGAAGAGAATGCTCACCGCGATCACCGGCTCCACAAAACCCGACGGCAGCCGGACGATGCCAAATACCGACAACGCAAGCGTCATCGTGTGCGCCAAGGTGAAAGCCGCGATCACCCGCACCAAATCCAGCAGACTTTTTGTCGCCAGCTACGGTTTCCGCCTATCGCATCCGCTCGAATTTGCCCGCCACCAGTTCGTTCAGGCGGGTAACTAGCTTTTTGTCGTCCAGGCGCTCGAGCGCTTCGTTCAGGAAACCCTGCACGATCAACTGCCGCGCCGCCGCGGGCGTAATCCCGCGCGCCAGCAGATAGAACATCTCTTCTTCGTCGATCTGGCCCGAGGTCGCTCCATGCGAGCATTTTACCTGATCGGCCAGAATCTCCAAGCCCGGCATCGAGTTCGCCTCGGCCTCATCACTCAGCAACAGGTTGCGCACCTTTTGGTAAGCATCGACCTGATGCGCTCCCCGCTCGACTTTGATTAGTCCGGCAAAAACCGTGCGCGAAGCATCGGACAACGAGTTCTTATATAAGAGATCGCTCTCGGTATTCGGCGCCTGGTGATCCTGCAAAGTTCGTTGATCGTATTCCTGCTCCCCCGCCGCCACATTCACCGCCAGCATATCGCTGCGGCCGCCGGGCGCGATCAGGCGACTGACACTTTCATGCCGCGCGTATTTCGCCCCCAGATTCAGCACCAGACTAGTCGCATGCGCGTCCCGCCCGACCTGCGTGGAGTTGATCTGAAAGGCGCGCGCCTCCTCGCTCCAATCCTGCACACACACATAGTTTACCTCGGCGCCATCGCCCAGGATCAAATCGTTCACTCCCACCGCCAGACCGCCCGCCGATCGCTGGGCCGACTGGAAGTAGTCGAGCACCGTCACCCTGGCATTGGCTTCCGCCACCAGCAGCGTATGCGGAAAGGTCGAGCCCCCCTCCCCGTGCAGCCAGTGAAAGACCTCCAGCGGCAGCTCGATCCGCACATTCTTCGGCACGTAGAGAAATGTCCCCGAACTAACCATCGCCCGGTGCAGCGCGGCAAATTTCCGCGAGCCCAGCACGATCTCCCGCGTCATGAAATGCTGCCGGAAGATCTCCGGATGCTTCTCCAGCGCTGTCTCCAGCGGAGCCCAGACCACACCCCGCGCCACCAGTTCCTCCGGGAGCGCGCGCTGCGAGAGCAGTCGATCGTTGGCGAAGATCATCCGCCCGGCCGTCCCGCTCAGCCCCCGCGAGCGGGCGATCAACTCCTTTCCAGCTGCCGCCGAAACGGAATGCGGCGCGGAATATCCGCCCAGATCCAGCAAGTGCACCGACGCAAAGCGCCACGCCTCCTCCCGCCTGGCCGGCGGGGGAGCCGCCAGATATTCCGCCCATTGCTGGCGCTGCGAAGCGCGAAACCATTCCGGCAGAGTCTCGCTTTCCCGAGGCCCCAGATCAGTCGTCAGCGCCACATCCCGGGCTTCATCAGTCTCCATAAGTCCGATCGTCATCCGTTAATCCTGTGCATCCAGTTAATCCCGTTTAGTTCGTTACCCGACCGACCCCTCCATCTCCAGATCAATGAGGCGCTTCAGCTCCACGCTGTATTCCATCGGAAACTGGCGGACGAGATCGTTCACAAAACCATTCACGCTCAGACTCATCGCCTGCGCCTCAGTCAGCCCACGCTGCCGCATGTAAAAGATCTGCTCTTCGCTCACCTGGCTGACACTGGCTTCGTGCTGCACCGCGTTGCCCGTTCCGCGCACCGTGATGGCGGGATAGGTATCCGTCCGGCTGCCGGTATTGATGAGCAACGCATCGCACTCGGTGTTGTTCTTGCAGTTTTTGAGATGCTTCGGCACATGGACCATCCCGCGATAGGTCGAGCGGCCCTTGCCAATGCTGATGCTCTTGGAGACGATGTTGCTCGTCGTCTCGTCGGCCGCGTGAATCATCTTCGCGCCGGTGTCCTGATGCTGTCCATCATTCGCCAGGGCAATGCTGATCACTTCACCGCGCGCTCGCTTCCCCTTCATGACCACGCCCGGATATTTCATGGTCAGCCGCGAACCGATGTTGCAGTCGATCCACTTCACTTCCGCGTCCTCATGGGCGAGGCCCCGTTTGGTGACGAGATTGAAGACATTCGCGCTCCAGTTCTGGACCGTGATGTATTGAATCTTCGCGCCCTTCATCGCGACCAGCTCCACCACGGCGCTATGCAGGGTGGAACTCTCGAATTTCGGCGCCGTGCAGCCTTCCATGTACGTGACTTCCGCGCCTTCGTCCGCAATGATGAGCGTCCGTTCGAACTGTCCGAAATTGGCCGCGTTAATCCGAAAATAAGCCTGCAAAGGATGCTTCACCTTCACCCCCGGCGGCACATAGATGAAGCTGCCGCCGCTGAAGACGGCGCTGTTGAGCGCGCTGAACTTGTTATCGCCGGTCGGAATCACTTTCCCGAACCATTTCCGGAAAATCTCCGGATACTCCTTCAGCCCTTCCGTGCTGCCGACGAAGATGACGCCCTGCTCGCCCACCGCTTTCTTGATATTGGAATAGACCGCTTCCGAGTCGAACTGCGCCTCGACGCCGGACAGGAATTTCCGCTCCTGCTCCGGGATGCCTAGTCTTTCAAAAGTCCGCTTCATGTCCTCCGGCACCTCTTCCCAGGTCCGGCTCGGCGCGCTGCCCGAAGACAGGTAGTAGCGGATTTTCTGAAAATCGATCGCCTTGAGATCGTCGCTCGCCCAGTGGGTCGGCATCTCCTTCTTCCAGAACACTTCCAGGGCCTTGTGCCGCCACTCCCGGATCCACTCCGGCTCCTCCTTCACCTGGGAAATATAGTCGATCGTGCCCGCGTTCAGGCCCACACCCGCGTCGCGCGTGTGACTCTCGGGATACGAGAAATCCCCCGCGCTCCGGTCGATGTCCATCACTGTGTCAGCTTCAGTTTGCATAGTTATATTTTCGGTGGGTTTCAGGCCAGAGCCGTTTGCTCGACCTCGTCTTTCAGCCAGTCGTAGCCGCGCTCTTCGAGTTCCAGCGCCAGTTCCTTGCCGCCTTCGCGGACGATGCGGCCGTTCATCATCACGTGCACCTGATCGGGCACGATATAGTTCAGCAGGCGCTGGTAATGCGTGATCAGTAAAATACCGCGCTCCGGACCGCGCAGGGTGTTCACCCCGTTCGACACGATCTTGAGGGCGTCGATGTCCAGGCCGCTGTCCGTTTCGTCGAGCACGGCGAACTTCGGCTCCAGCATGGCCATTTGCAGAATCTCATTCCGTTTCTTCTCGCCGCCGGAGAAACCCTCGTTCACCGCGCGCGAAGTGAAGCCGCGATTCATTTCCAGCAGATCCATTTTCTGGTAGAGCCGCGCATAGTATTCCGTCGCGTCCAGCTCCCGCCCTTCGCCGAGCCGCGCCTGCACCGCCGCGCGCAGGAAGTTGGCGTTCGAGACTCCGGGAATCTCCATCGGATACTGGAAGGCCAGAAACAGCCCCGCCCGCGACCGCTCGTCCGGCGCCATCGCCAGGATGCTCGCGCCCTCCATCAGCACCTCGCCGGAGGTCACCGTATAGGCGGGATGCCCGCCCAGCACCTTGGCCAGCGTGCTTTTCCCCGAGCCGTTCGGGCCCATGATGGCGTGCACTTTGCCGGCCTCGATGGTCAGGCTGAGGCCGCGGACGATCTCCTGGTCGCCGATGTTTACGTGTAGATCCTGGATTTGCAGTGAACTCATGAAGTGGGGTGGGTGGAAAGCTTCGCTCCGCTCGCGCAATCGTGGCAGCGCCCGCGCAGCGTGACCGAATGGCAGGAAAGCTCCGCGTCCGGCGGCAGATCGAAGGCCTCCGAGATCGAGCGGCCATCCTTCATCGGCACATCGCGCACCGCGCCGCAGTCGTCGCAGAAAAAATGGCCGTGCTCCTCGAGATTCGGGCAGTAACGGGCCGACTGCCGCTCCAGATTGACGTGCCGCACCAGGCCCGCCCCGGTCAGCGCTTCGAGGCAGTTGTAAACCGTCGCCAGCGAGATCGAAGGCATCGTTTCCTTCACCCGTATGAACACTTCCACCGCCGTCGGATGGTCGCGTTTCGCCATCAGCGCCTCGAAAACCTGATGCCGCTGCCGAGTGGAGCGAAGTCCCGCCCGGGAGATCGCTTCGTCGTAGTCCAGACTGTGAGAATAGGCCGCCATTGAAGGTGCGGCACTATCGGGCAAGCGCTTCGCTTATCAAGAACAATTCTAATTAGGGAGCGTCGGGCGGCCGTCGAATCCGGAGTTCACCCGCCCCGCTCGCCCTCGACACCCCGAAGACAGCCGCTCCGATTCCGCAAAGCCACCGCCCAGCGAAGGTCCTCTCCCCGGTTGGATCCTGCGCAGGGTCGCCACGGGGTTCACCTCTCCCGCTCCTTCGCTTTATCCCAACCTTCCCCGTCCGAGATTAAGATTAAGATTAAGAGAAGGAGCAGGATTAAGAAAAATCGCGTGGGACGCTGCGCCCCATAAACCATTGGCCTTCCGCGCGGGTTTGCGCTTCATTGCCACTCCCGAAAACTTCCTCTCAAGGCATGCTCAACTGGATCACCAAAAAAATCGTCGGCTCCGCCAATCAGCGGACGGTCAGGAAAATGCGTCCGCTGGTTGACGAGATCAACCGCCTGGAGGAGGAGCTGCGGCGCCAGCCCGAAGAGGCGTTGCGCGAGAAAACGAGAGCCTGGCAGGACCGCCTGGCACCGATCGAGGATCCGAACGAACGCGAAAACGTGCTCGATGAAATCCTGCCCGAAGCTTTCGCGGTGGTGAAAAATGGCGCCCGCCGCCTCTGCGGCCGCAGCCTCTCGGTGAGCGATCAGGAAATCGAGTGGAACATGATCCACTTCGACGTGCAGCTCATCGGCGGCATGTGTCTCCACCAGGGCAAGATCGCGGAAATGGCCACCGGCGAGGGCAAGACGCTGGTCGCCACCCTTCCGCTTTACCTAAATGCGCTGGCGGGCCGGGGCGCGCATCTGGTCACGGTGAATGATTATCTGGCCCGCCGCGACTCGGAGTGGATGGCGTTCCTGTTCGAATTTCTCGGCCTCACCGTCGGCTGTATCCAGCACGATCAGTCGCCCAGCGAACGCCGCGCCCAGTACACCCGCGACATCACCTACGGCACCAACAGCGAATTCGGTTTCGACTATCTGCGCGACAACGGCATGGCCACCACCCGCGAGCAGCAGGTGCAGCGCGGCTATAACTACGCCATCGTCGATGAGGTCGATTCCATCCTGATCGACGAAGCCCGCACGCCGCTCATCATCAGCGGACCGGCCACCATTTCCACGCATCAGTACGACAAGTTCAAGCCGCTGGTCGATCAACTCGTGCGCAAGCAGAACATGCTCTGCAACCGCCTCATCGCGGAAGCGAAAGAACTGCGGGAAGCCGGCAAAATGGAGGAGGCCGGCCTGGTCATCCTCAAGGTAAAACTCGGGCAGCCGCGCAACAAAGGTTACATGCGTTTTCTGGAGGATCCGGAGACCCGCCGGCTCGTGGACAAGACCGAGCTGAGCTTCTTTCAGGACACGCGCAAGGCGGAACTGTTTGCGCTGAAGGAAGAGCTTTTCTTCACCATCGACGAACGGGCGCACGAAGCCGATCTCTCCGATCAAGGTCGCGAATTTCTCAATCCGGACGATCCCGACGCCTTCGTCCTGCCCGATCTGATCACGCAATTCGCCGAGATCGATGCCGATCCCGACCTGGAGGCCGCCGAGAAGGAAAAACGAAAGGTCGCGATCCAGGCGAAGTGCGATCACCAGTCCGAGCGCATTCATAACATTTCCCAATTGCTCCGCGCCTACTGTCTCTTCGAGCGCGATGTCGAATACGTGGTCGAGAATAACAAGGTCGTCATTGTGGACGAATACACCGGCCGCAAGATGGCCGGCCGGCGCTGGAGCGACGGGCTGCACCAGGCGGTCGAGGCGAAGGAAGGCGTCCAGATCGATCGCGAAACGCAGACGCTGGCCACCATCACCATCCAGAACTATTTCCGGCTTTATTTCAAACTAGCCGGCATGACCGGCACGGCCGAGACGGAAGCCAACGAGTTTCACGATATCTATAAACTCGATGTATTAGTCATCCCCACGAACCGCCCCTGCCTGCGGAGGGACTTCAACGACTTTATCTATAAAACCCGGCGCGAGAAGTTCAACGCCGTCATCGCCGAGATCAAGGTGGCCAACGCCCGGCGGCAGCCGGTGCTGGTCGGCACCGCCAGCGTCGATTCTTCGGAAGTGCTGAGCCGGATGCTCAAGCGGGAGAAGATTCCGCACGCCGTGCTCAACGCCAAATATCACGAGCAGGAAGCCGACATCGTGGCGCGCGCCGGTCAGCCGGGCTCGGTCACCATTTCCACCAACATGGCCGGTCGCGGCACCGACATCAAACTAGGCCAAGGCGTGCCGGACGCCGGCGGTCTCTACGTGATCGGCACCGAGCGGCACGAGTCGCGCCGGATCGACCGGCAGCTTCGCGGACGTTGCTCGCGCCAGGGCGATCCCGGCAGTTCGCGCTTTTACGTGAGCTTTGAGGACGATCTGATGCGGAACTTCGGCGCGTCCGATCGCATGACCAAAATCATGGAGCGTTTCGGCCTCGAGGAAGGCCAGGAGCTGGAGCACCCGTGGCTGAACCGCTCCGTCGAGACCGCGCAGAAACGGGTCGAGCAGCGCAATTACCTCACCCGCAAACGCACGCTGGAGTTTGACGACGTGATGAACCAGCAGCGCGAGGTCGTTTATGGTTTCCGCAACGAAGCCATCGAGACCGACAACCCGCGCAACATGGTCTTCGAAGTCATCGACGAAACCATCCCGCAAAAAGTGGCGGAATACGTGCCCGAGGGCGGCGACGAGCCCAACCACAGCGGCCTGATCCATTGGATCAACACCACCTTCCCGATGGGATTGACGCTGGAAAAATCCGGTTACGAGAAGATGGAGCCCGCCGCCATCGCCTCCGACCTGACCGATCGCGTCAAAGAAGCCTATCAGCTGAAAGCCAGTCACGAGGAACGGGAAGCGCTGAAAGGCCTTGAGCGCTACATTATTCTCAACGCCATCGACCGGCTCTGGCAGGAGCACCTCTACGCGATGGATTCCCTGCGCGAAGCGGTCTATTTGCGCGCCTACGGCCAGAAGGATCCGCTGGTGGAATACAAGACCGAAGCTTACGACATGTTCGTCGGGTTGATGGCTAATGTCCGCGGCGAAGTGCTGAACAATCTCTTCCGCAGCACCTCGAATCTGCAGGCTTTCGAGACGTTTCTGGCGAAAATGTCGCACCAGTATCAGCGGCCGGAAGAACCCAGCCCGGTCGGTCACGGCGGCGGCGGCTTGATTGCCAGCACCAGCGGCACCGGCACCGGCACCGGAGCGGCGGCCCTGGACGACATCGAGCTGGAGCTGGCTCCCGTCCAGCGCGAGCAGCCCAAAGTCGGCCGCAACGAACCCTGCCCCTGCGGCAGCGGCAAGAAGTTCAAGAATTGCTGCGGCCGGGCGGCGTGATCCCCGGTGCGGACCTCCCATCAGCGCATTCCCGCTAGCCACTTTTCTGCCGCGATCTCATCCGCCCGCCGTGGCGCAGCCACGCGAGCAGCGCAAAAAGCGCAAAATGCGGTGGTCGCTTCGGAGAGCAGGCGAGGCAAAAGACTGACACCGAGGGCGCAAGCTGGCGCCTCCGGATTTCCGAACCAAACAGCCGCGAGGGCGGCGGCGACTTGTCCGCCCCATAGCGGAGGCAGCCACTTGGCGGAGCGGGAGATGGAGAAGACCAATGCGCTGGCGGCGTAACCCAGCGCGATGGCAAAGTGAGGCAGAGCGCAGACCAACGCCAGCGCCACGGCCGCTTTTTTGAGCTTCTTCCGAGTTTAGAGTGGGTGAAGATTCTCTGGAAAGCTATGCGGGGAGCAGCTACCCGCTTTACCTGCAGGCTGGAAGCGCGCGCTCCCCGCAGAAAGCTCCGTCCCGCCAATCGAGACTTGAAACGAGAGCTTCGCGCCCTATCCTACCCGGTTTCCATGAAAACCGATTCCACTCCCTCTCCGCAGGCTGCCAGCCGGGCGGAAACGTCTCCCCATCGCGGCGAACCGATGCTCGGAGCCGAGATTCTCGTCCGCTGCCTGGAACTTGAGGGCGTCGATACGGTCTTCGCTTACCCCGGCGGGGCGAGCATGCCAATCCATCAGGCGCTGACCAAATCCACCCAGATCCGCACCATTCTGCCCCGGCATGAACAGGGCGGCGTCTTCGCGGCAGAGGGTTACTCGCGGGCCACGGGTCGGGCGGGGGTGTGCATGGCGACTTCGGGGCCGGGCGCGACCAATTTGGTCACGGGGATCGCGGACGCTTTTATGGACTCGATCCCGCTGGTGGCGATCACCGGCCAAGTGCCGCAGAACATGATCGGCAAAGGCGCGTTTCAGGAGACGGACGTGTTCGGCATGACCCTGCCGGTGGTGAAACACAATTACCTCGTCATGGATGTGAACGACATCCCGCGGATCGTGAAAGAGGCGTTTCACATCGCGCAGAGCGGACGTCCGGGGCCGGTGCTAATCGACGTGCCCAAGAATATCCAGAACACGAAAACCCAGCCGATTTTCCCGAGCAAGGTGGAACTGCGCGGCTACGATCCGATCAAAAAAGCCGATGAGGTGGCGCTGAATGAGGTGATCGGGATGATCAAGTCGCACCAGGAGCCGATGATTTACTGCGGCGGCGGCATCATCTCGGGCGACGCGTCGGAGGAATTGCGGGAGTTTGTCGAGCGCACCCAGATTCCGGTGGCGACGACGCTGATGGGGATCGGCTGTTTTCCGGAGACGCATCCGCTTTCGCTGAAATGGCTGGGCATGCACGGCACCGTTTACGCGAACAACGCGGTGAACGAGGCCGACCTGCTGCTGGCGATCGGGGTGCGGTTCGACGACCGCGTGACGGGCAAGATCGAGGCCTTCGCGGAGCACGGCACGATCGTGCATATCGACATCGACAACTCGGAAATCAACAAGAACAAGGTGGTCCGCCTCCCGATCGTGAGCGACGTGAAGTACGCGCTGCGCCGGCTGAACGAGCTGCTGGAGAAAGCGGGTTTCGAGCGCCGCCCCGGGGCGAACGACCGGCATCCCGAGTGGCTCGCGAAGATCAACGGCTGGCGCGAGGAGAGCCCGTTCAAGTTCCGCGACACGGACGACGTCATCCAGCCGCAGTATGCGGTGCAACTCCTCTGCGAGCTGACGAAGGGCGAGGCGATCATCACCACCGGCGTGGGCCAGCATCAGATGTGGGCGGCGCAGTTCTATGATTTCGTGAAACCGCGCACGCTGCTGACGTCGGCGGGGCTGGGCTCGATGGGCTACGGCTATCCCGCCGCGATCGGGGCCAAGGTGGCTTTTCCCGATACCGAGGTGGTCGATATCGATGGCGATGGCTCGTTCCTCATGAACGTGCAGGAACTCGCGACCGCGCATATCGAAGGCATCGCGGCCAAGGCCATGATTCTGAACAACCAATATCTCGGCATGGTGGTGCAGTGGGAAGACCGTTTCTATAACAGCAACCGCGGGCACACTTTCCTGGGTGATCCGAAAGACCTCACGCGGATTTATCCGGACTATGTGAAGATGTGCGAATCATTTGGCGTGCCCTGCGAGCGCGTGCTGCATAAGAAGGATCTGCGCCCGGCGATCGAGCGGATGCTGACTTCGAAAGAGGCGTACGTGCTCGATGTGATGGTGCCCTACACGGAACACGTGCTGCCGATGATTCCCAGCGGCGGGACGTATAAGGACATCATCACCGAAGGCCGCGAAACCCTGATCCCCGGCTCGGGACTGTAGTCTTTTCTTAATCTTGTTCCTAATCATAATCTTAATCTTCACCTCCAAAAATTGAGGGGCTGTGAAGAGATTATGAGTATGAGTCAGAGCAGGATTAGGAGGATTAGCGTTCGGTGACTTATCTCCAGTTCCACCTCCTCTTTAATCTGCCGGCATTGCTGGTCCTGCTGTGGCTCACGCGTGGGCGGTTGGAGCGCTCGCATGGGCGATGGATCGCGGTGAGCTGCGGGATCGTTTTTCTGGTGACCACGCCGTGGGATAACTGGGCGGTCTATCGCGGGATCTGGAGCTTCGACTGGGCGCGAACCACGCCAGTCGCCGTGTCCGCTTTCGGGATCGAATGGCGGCTCCCGGCCGAGGAATACGCCTTCTTTCTGATCGAGACGGTGTTGATAAGCCTGGTCACGATCCTGACGCTGCCGGCTGGGGAGCACCGGCGTCCCGCCGGGCAGTCCGAGCGGACGTTGCCGCGTCGGGGGCTTCGGCGAGACGCCGAAGCCAACCCGCGAGACGCGTGTGCTCCCCGGGGCCTGCCATGAAGTGGGCGTATTTCATTCATCTAGTCGGGTGGTCGCTGCCGATCATCGCGGGTCAATGGATCATCGGTCACCGCATTTTCCGGCGGAACTGGCCGAGCCTTCTGCTGCCCACGTTGTTCGGATTGCTCTTTTTCAGCCTGTCCGACAGCGTGGCGGTGCGGCAGGGCATCTGGCATTTCGATCCTACACAGATTCTGGGAATTTTCATCGGGCCGCTCCCGCTCGAAGAGGTGCTCTTTTTCGGTCTGACCAGCCTGCTCGTTTGTCAGAGCCTGGTGCTGTTTTTGCCGGACCGGCTGCGGCGATGAAACGCGTCGTCGTTCACTCCGATGGGGCTTGCCTGGGCAATCCGGGACCGGGCGGCTGGGCGGCGCTGCTGGAATACGGCGCCGTGAAGCGCGAACTGGTCGGGGGCGAGCTGGCCACGACCAATAACCGGATGGAAATGCAGGCGGCGCTCTCCGCTTTGACCGCGCTGCGCGAGCCCTGCGAGGTCGAGTTTCACACCGACTCCGAGTATCTGCGGAAGGGCATCACCACATGGATCCACGGCTGGAAAGCCACGGGCTGGAAAAAGAAGATCAAGAACCAGGATCTCTGGCTGGCCCTCGACGCCGCAGCTGCCCGGCATCGGATCGAGTGGAAATGGGTGCGGGGACATGCCGGGCACCCGAAAAACGAGCGTTGCGACGAACTGGCCACGGCCGAAGCGGCTCGCTTGAAGCGGGCGCACACGGCGGAAGAGCGGCGGGTGGCGCTGGCGGAGTTCAAGGAGAGCGCGTGCGCTCCGCAGGCCGTTGGCGGCGCCCCCGCCGACCATACTTTGTGGCAGGTCGGCGACAGCCGCTGATTTTGGAGAGACGCTTCGCGTTGAGAGTCGGATGTGTCCGGCGGGGGCGCCGGACACGGCACGCGAGGCGCGCGCGCTACCCTTCTGCCGTGAAAAGGCCGGGTGTTTCCTCGGGTTGAAACGTCGGTAATGGCGCGATCAGGTTGCCGGGCAGCGGGCGCACGCGCTCGTAGATTCGCGGGGCGAGCGGGCTGGCGGTGGTGTAGCCGGTGAAGATCATCTCCAGCTTGGCGTCGAGATTATCGAGGTGATGCAGCGCGTGCGCTTCCGGCGTCTTCGGATCGACCGGCGAACCGAAAGCCAGGCTGCCGTGGTGCGCCGCAATCAGATGGAGAAGATGCAGCCGGACCTGCTCGGAAGGGGGCTCCAGAGTGGACCAGGACTCCGCCTCGGGTTGGCTGAGGAGTTTCCGCCAGAGCGAGTTGATCGCTTCGATGCCGATGGTGATGTGCCCGAGCATTTCGCCGCGTTCGTCGTAAGGCATGGCGAAGCCGTTCTCCGGGAGGGCGTTTTCCCAGAGTTTTCCCATGTCGTGCAGCAGGGTGCCGATGACGAGCAGGTCGCGATTGAGCTTCGGATAAACGGTCGCGATGGCTTCGGCCGTGCGCATCATTTGCGCGACGTGCTCGACCAGTCCGCCGCGCCGGGCGTGATGGTAGGTGCGGGCGGCCGCGGTCCGGCGGAAGCGGGCGCCATATTCTTCGAGAAAGAGCTGGGCGAGCTGGAGCAGGCGGGGATCGCCGGTGCGCTCGACCATTTGGCAAATGTCGGCGTAATCCGCGGCCTGGCGCTCGCGCAGGGCCGGAGGACCGGCCAGAAGCTGCTCGCGCTCGGCGGCGTCGAGCGGGCGGGTCGTCCACTGGCGAGCGTCGGGGCCGTAGGCGCCGTTTTCAGCGAAATCGCCGGTGAGTTCGATGAAATCGCCCGTCCCGAGGGCTCCGCATTCGGCGAAAGCCTCGCTGTCGCTCCAGGCCCGCAGGGTGAGGCGGCCCTCCGCGTCGGCCACCACCAGTTCCCGATAGGGCTTGCCGTCGCGGGTCTGCTTTTCGCTCAGCGTGTCGATCTGGACATGCAGCCGGGCGGCGACACGTCCGGCGGGGACAGCTTCCCGGAGCGCGGTCAGGGTGAGCAATTCCATGCGCGGAGGTTGGCAAAAGGCGCGGCGGCGGGGAAGCAGTTTTGCGCAAGGGGAACACTGGATCACCGTTCTTGATAAACCGGACACCACCCGTATTCTACGCCCCCATGAGCACCGACACGCCGACCGTTTACTCGCGGAAGAACCCTTTTCCCGCGCGCCTGCCCGTCAATCGCCGCCTCAGCTCACCCGAGTCCGAAAAGGACACCCGCCACTACGAAATCGATCTGACCGGCTCCGGCCTCGTCTATGAATGCGGCGACTCCATCGGCCTCATCCCGCGCAACTGCCCCGAGCTCGTCGAGGAAATCATCGCCGCCCTCGGCGCCACCGGCGACGAAATGGTCCCCGGGGCCGACAAGGAGCCCAAAGTCCTCCGCGCCGCGTTGACCGAGGATTTCGGCATCACCCAGCCCTCGAAGAATTTCGTCGCCGCCCTCGCCGAGAAGGCCGGCGACGGTGCTCCGCTGCTCAACGAACTGCTCGACCCCATTCGCAAGCAGGATCTGGAAGAGTATCTCTGGGGCATGGAATACATCGACCTCCTGCTCGAGCATCCGTCCGTGAAGTTCACGCCCGAAGAGTTCGCCAAGAATCTGCGCAAACTCCTCCCGCGGCTCTACTCCATCGCCTCCAGCCATAAGGTCGATCCGAAATCCGTTCACCTCACCGTGGCCACCGTCAAATACGAGAGCCACGGGCGGCAGCGCAAAGGCGTCGCCTCCACCTTCCTCGCCGAGCGATGCGCGGGAGAGCCGTTCTTCGTCTTCGTCCACACCGCCAAGGGTTTCCGCCTGCCCGAGGGCGAGGGCACGCCCATCATCATGGTCGGCCCCGGCACCGGCGTCGCCCCCTTCCGCGCCTTCCTGCAGGAGCGCAAGCTCACGGGCGCGCCGGGCAGGAACTGGCTCTTTTTCGGCGAGCAGCGCGAAAAATGCGATTTTCTCTATCGGGAAGAATTCGAGGCGTGGGTCGATGAGGGCATCCTCACCAGGCTCGACACCGCCTTCTCCCGCGACCAGGAGCGGAAAATTTACGTCCAGGACCGGATGCTCGAACATGCCGCTGAGATCTGGCGCTGGCTGGAAGAAGGCGCGCACTTTTACGTCTGCGGCGACGCCCTGCGCATGGCCAAGGATGTGGATGCCGCTCTGCACAAGATCATCGAGAAAGAAGGCGGCAAAACCGCTGAAGAAGCCGCCGAATACGTCGAGACACTCAAGAAAGAGAAGCGCTACAAGCGGGACGTGTATTGAGCGCATTGGGGGCATGCGGGGACGATGACCCTCCCAAAGGACGTCACGCCACTCTGCTTAGGCGCCCAGTGTAAGACAGATTTGTAATCTGTCCGGGCGAGCGACCGCGAGGCGGTCCCCCGCCGGCCCGCCGGACAGATTGAAAATCTGTCTTACGTTGCCCAAACGCCGTGCGCAGTTTTCGTGATTCTCGCGTTTTCGCCTCCCGGATGTGTCGCTATGGTGCGCCTCGCCGATGAGTTTCCGCCTTTTTGATCTGAATGAGGAGCAGCGCCGCGCGGTGACGACGACGGAGGGGCCGTTGCTCATCCTGGCCGGGGCGGGGACGGGGAAGACGCGGGTGATCACGGCGCGAGTGGCGTACTTGATCCATCAAGGGGTGCCGCCGGAGCACATTCTGGCGGTCACTTTCACGAACAAGGCGGCGGCGGAAATGCGGGAGCGGCTGGCGGGGATGATCGATCCGGCGCGGGCGAAGCGGGTGACGATGTCCACTTTTCACGCGCTCTGTGTGCGTATCCTGCGGAGCGGGATCGACCGGCTGGGCTACAAGAAAAACTTCAGCATTTACGACGAGTCGGATCAGCTGGGGCTGGTGAGAAAAATCATCACGCGCACGGCGGCGAAGGACGAGAAGCTGGAGCCAAACACGGCGCGGGCGCTGATCAGCCAGGCGAAGAACGCGGGGCATTCGGCCCCGCGCGATGAGGAGAGTCTGATCGGGGCGGTCTTCGCGCGCTATCAGGCGGATTTGAAGACGCTGAATGCGGTGGATTTCGACGATCTGCTGCTGTTGGCGGTGAAGCTGCTGAGCGAGCAGGAGGAGGCGCGCGCGGGGTGGCAGGAGCGGTATCGCTACCTGATGGTGGATGAATTTCAGGACACGAACCGGCTGCAGCTGGAGCTGGTGACCTTGCTGGCGAAGCCGATCGCGCCGGAGCCGGGGCGGCGGCCGAACGTGGCGGTGGTGGGCGACGATGACCAGAGCATCTACGGCTGGCGCGGGGCGGAGGTGGCGAACATTCTGGAGTTCGAACAGCATTTTCCGGAGCCAACGGTGGTGAAGCTGGAGCAGAACTACCGGAGCACCAACTCGGTGTTGAAGGCGGCGAACAGCATCATCCGGCATAATCCGCGGCGGCGGCCGAAGGTGCTCTGGAGCGAGCATGGCGAGGGCGACAAGGTGCGGATCGTGGCGGCGCCGGACGATCGGGAGGAGGCGCAGTTCGTGATCGACGACATCCAGGCGATCGGCTTCCAGCGGAAGATTCCGTGGGAGAGTTTCGCGGTGCTCTACCGGATGAACGCGCAGTCGCGCCTGCTGGAGGAGAATCTGCGGCGTCACCAGATTCCCTACCGGCTGATTGGCGGGAAGAGTTTCTTCGACCGGCGCGAGGTGAAGGACCTGCTGGCCTACGCGGCCGTGCTGCTCAATCCGGAGGATGACGTGAGCCTGCTGCGGATCATCAATACGCCGGCGCGTGGGCTGAGCCCGGCGACCACGGAAAAGGCGCTGGCCTTCAGTGTGGAGAAACGGATCAGCCTCTTCCAGGCGCTGACGCAGTCTGAGTTTGCCGACACTCTGGCGACGCGCACGCGGACCAGCCTGGCCGCGTTTGCGGATTTGCTGGACCGCTATGACACGCGGATGAACGAGCCGCTGGCGGATTATCCGGTGGTGATGCGGGAGTTGGTCGCGGAGATCGGCTATCTGGAGGATCTGAAACGCACCTGCAAAACTCCCCAGGAAGCGATGAATCGCGAGTCGAGGATCGGCGACATGCTGGCCGACATGGAGCGGCACCAGGCGCGTTCGACGAAGGGCTTGCGGGGCTTTCTGGACGAGATCTCACTCGATCGGGAGCGGGAAAAAGACCGCGAGGAGGGCGGGGGCGTGACGCTCATCACCATGCACGCGGCCAAGGGACTGGAGTTTCCGTATTGTTACCTCGTCGGCTTCGAGGATGGGCTGATTCCGCACGAGCGCTCGAAGCTGGAAGGCACGACCGACGAAGAGCGGCGCCTGCTTTATGTGGGGATCACCCGGGCGATGAAACGCCTGACGATTACGTGGTGCCAGAACCGGATGCGCTACGGCACGGTCGCGCCTTGCCGACCGAGCTCGTTTTTAAAGGACTTCGACCCTGAGTTGATCGAGCGGGAAAATCTGCGGGAGCTGATGAGCCGACCGGTCGAGGAAACGAAGGTGTCGGCGAATTTCGCCGCGATGCGAGCGGCGTTGCGCGGAGGCTGAGCGCGATTTTTTTACAGGAAGCCCGACACGTCGGGAAGGCGGAGTTCCTGCTGATCCACTGAGACGAGTTTCCAGTCCCACGGCCAGGAGGAGGCCCGCCGCCACTCGAATTTGAAGGGCTTGCTCAAAGAGTTCACCCGAGAGACCACTTCTTGCGCCACAAAAGTGCCGGTGCCGTCGAGCGTGAGCCGGTCAAACGCGGTGGCGGCCTGCCGGTTTACGGTGAGTCCGGAGGATTGCACCCGCACTTCCAAGGTAAAAAAATGCCGGAAGACCTCGCCTCCTGCCTGAGGGGCGGTGTCGCGCGTGAAGCCCCAGCGATCGTGGTAGTCCGCGCTCAGAAACCGGCCCACTTTTTTCCAGTTCCGATCCTGCGCGGCATCGAGCAAATGTCTCTGATGCAACGCGACCTGGCGCTCCGGTTGCCAGAGCCAGAGAAGATAAATCGCGATGGCCACCGCGACCAGCAGGCCCGCGATTCCGATGAGGCGGGGGGTAACTTTCACTTGTCTCACCCTTCGACAGAACCCACAAATTTGTAAATGAAATTGCGCTTCCGTCCGAATGTCGCCGCCATCGTCCAAAACGGCGAAGGCCGGATCCTCATCGCCGAACGCAACGATGTGGCCGGCGCCTGGCAGTTCCCCCAGGGCGGGGTCGATCCGGGGGAAACGCCGCACGGAGCTCTCATCCGTGAAATGCGCGAGGAAGTGTCGCTCGATCCGAGATATTACGAAATCATCGGGCAGAAGGGGCCTTACCGTTATGTGCTGCCCCGCAGTCGCCGGAAGAAAGGTTTCGACGGGCAGGAGCAACAGTATTTTCTCCTTCGCTATTTTGGCCCGGAAGATGCTATATCTGTGCAAACCGCCAAGCCCGAGTTTCGAAGCATCCGCTGGATTCACCCTGAGGAATTCGATTTGGGCTGGTTGCCGGAAATGAAAAAAACGGTTTATCGCGCGGTGTTGCAGGATTTTTTTAACGTCAGTTTTCCGGAAATTTCAGCAGTCGTTTGATCGTATCTCATCCCATAAAGCCATCCACGACCCTCCTTTTTTACTTATGACTTTAGGTATCTTCCTTATTTTGATGTCCACTCTGATGGGCGGCGTGTGGTGGGCCTGCCGCGAAGATCAAGGCGGGGCTTCCTGAACGGCGGCGGGTCGCGTAGGTTATGGACGGCAGGCACACCACGGATTGGCTGAAAAGCGCCACCAATGAGCTGAACAATCTGCTCCAGGTGATCGAGGAATCTTCCCATTTCCTCCAGAAGCTCCACGGGGGCGATCCGGCGACGCTGAAGTACTGCGAGATCATCCGCAATGGAGTGGACCGCGCTTCCGCCGTGACCCGGCAAATGGTGGACCGGACCAGCGAATCGGCGTTTCATTCTTCCCAGGGCAAAGCTCCCGCACCGAGATCGAGCCCGTTATCGGCGACCGGGGCTGGCTTCCAGATTGCGAACCCGGAAGGTCCCCGGGAATTGGTGCTCATCGTGGACGATGAGGATTTTGTGACCATGCTCGCGCAGCGGGTGCTCACGGATGAGGGCTATCGCGTGATCACGGCTCGCGACGGCCTCCAAGCGCTGGAGATTTACAAGAAGCTCCAGCAGGAGATCGATCTGGTCATTCTCGATTTCACCATGCCCATCATGGACGGCAGCGAAGTCTTCACGGAATTGCGCATGCTCAATCCGTTGGTGGCCGTGGTGCTGAGCAGCGGATTCACCGAGCAGGACAAGCTGCGATGGATGCTGTCCAAGGGCCTGCGGGGTTTCATTCCCAAGCCCTACACCCAGCAGAAGCTCCTCCTGCAAGTGCGCTCCGTGCTCGATGCGACAAAGACGGAGCGACACTGAGCCAAGCGGCGGCTAAGCGGGGCGGCGAACTTCCTCGACGATCTGGACAATGGCCCGCTGGCCGTGGCGCTGAGCGGACGCATTCACGAGGTTGCGAATGGCCTTGATGGTCTGGCCATGCCGGCCGATCACTCGCCCGATATCGCTCTGGCGCATCCGCACCTGAAAGCTCACTTTTCGGCCAAGATCCGCTCGGGTGATGATCACTTCATCGGGAAATTCGGCCAGGCGACGCAGCACATACTCGAGAAACTCGTCCATCCGGCATTTCACCGCGAGCCCGGGCTCTGGACAAGCGGAAAGCGTCCCGAGAAAAACCAAGGAGCGCGGACATCCTGTCCGCTTCCCAAAATCCAGCTAGATTTAACGAGGCGGACGGGGACGTCCGCGCTCCGCGAGAAATCAGGCGGCGGCAGCTTCCGCGGGAGCGGCCGCACGGCTCTTCTTGATGATGCTCTTCACCGTATCGCTCGGCTGAGCGCCCACGGAGATCCAGTAGTCGGCGCGTTCCAGGTCGATCTTGGCGTTGCTGCCTTCGACCTTGGGGTCGTAGGTGCCGATGATCTCGATGAAACGACCATCGCGACGGGCGCGGCTGTCGGCCACGACCACTTTATAGTAAGGAGCGTTTTTCGCGCCTTCTCTGCGTAAACGGATTGCTGTTGCCATAGTCTGAAAAATGTGGCCGAAGGGCTTTGGGAACCGATCGGGCCGTGTCCTTTACCTCATTCCCCGGCCTTGGGCCATCATTTTTTGCAAGTTCTTCATTTTCCCCATGCCTTTCATCATCTTCTTCATCTCCGCGAAGCGCCGGATGAGCTGATTCACGTCGGAAACTTCGGTGCCGCTGCCGGCAGCCACGCGGCGGCGGCGGCGGGCGTTGAGGATGTCGGGATTCTTGCGCTCCCGCGACGTCATGGAGAGAATAATGGCCTCGACCCGCTTCATCTGGCTTTCGTCCACATTGAGGCTGCCTTTGAGTTTATCCATGCCGGGAAGCATGCCGAGGATGCTCTCGAGCGGCCCGAGCTTCTTCAGCATTTTGAACTGGGCCAGGAAATCATCGAGATCGAAGGTGGCGGTGCGCAGCTTGCGCTCCATCCGCATGGCCTCCTCTTCGTCGATGGCTTCGGCGGCCCGCTCGACCAGGGTGACGACATCGCCCATGCCGAGAATGCGTCCGGCCAGTCGGTCGGGGTGAAACGGCTCGAAATTCTCCAGCTTTTCCCCGTTGCCGGCGAACTTGATCGGCTGGCGGGTGACCTCGCGCATCGAAAGGGCCGCGCCGCCGCGGGCATCGCCATCGAGCTTGGTCAACACCAGACCGGTGATCTCCAGCGCCTCGTGGAAGTGCGTGGCCACGCTGACCGCCTGCTGGCCGGTGGCGGCATCGGCCACCAGGAGCACCTCGTTTGGCTGGAGAAAATCTTTCACTTCCCGCAGCTCCCGCACCAGCGCGTCGTCGATTTCCTGCCGGCCGGCGGTGTCGAAGATCTGCACGTTGCCGCCCTGTTCCTCCGCCCAGGCGAGGCTCTGGCGGACGACCTTCAGCACATTGGTCTCGCCTTTTTCCGGAGTGAAAACGGGGACGCCGACCTGCCGGGCGAGGGCGGCGAGCTGATCGATCGCCGCCGGCCGGTGCAAGTCGCAGGCGATGAGGAGCGGATTCCGGCCCTGTTTCTTGAGATATTTAGCCAGCTTGGCGGAGGAGGTGGTCTTGCCCGCGCCGTTCAGGCCGACCATCAGGATGCGGGCGGGCTTGTCGAGATCGAGCGGAGCTTCGTCGCCGCCGAGCAGCGCGGTCAGCTCATCGTTGAAAATTTTGACGATCTGCTGACCCGGCGTGACGCTGCGCAGGACCTCCTGCCCCATGGCGCGTTCCTTGACGGAGGCGATAAATTTCTTGGCGACCCCGTAATCGACATCGGCCTCCAGCAGTGCCATCCGCACCTCGCGCATGGCGTCATTGATATTCTGCTCGGTGAGCGCGCCGTGCCCGCGGAGGTCTTTAAAGACATCCTGGAGCTTATCGGAGAGTTGGGAAAACATGCGCCCTTTCCATCCGGTCTGCGCGGGCGAAAATCAATGCAAAGATCGGGAGCGACCGCGAATCCGGGCTCTCACGGCGGGAGGAGGTGGCCAAAATCCCGGACGGGGAAGGGTCTTGCCCTAGCTTGCGCTCACGGGCAGCCCACTCCTGGAGGCGCGCTTCATCCGCTGATAATCGCGCTCGGCGCTCGGCGAGAGAGGCACTGTGGCCCGGACTTGTTCGAGCTTCTCCAGCCGTGTAGTCGGCGGCTGATTCAAGCGATCCCGCAGCTCTTCCGGGTCCTGGCGAATGATCTCTGGCATGGCCAATCACGATAGCGGCGCCGTGCCCGGTTGTCCACTTTTCGCTGAGGGCGCATCCGCGTCAAAGAAGAGGCGGGATCGGGAGGCGGCCGCGGTCACTCCGCCGCCGCGTCTTTTTCGGCGTAGGTGAAGCTCCAGCGGGTCTCGATCTTGCGACCTTTTGACGTGGCGGAGAGCAGGACGGTGTAGGCGCGGGGTTGCAACGGGCGGTCGATCTGGTAGCTAACCGTCTTTGTTTCCGGATCGTAACTGGCTTGGACTTCACCGTAGCCGCCGATGCGCATTTGCACGCTGCCGGGATCGATCTCGCCGAGCGGGGCCAGGTTGGCTTCGATCTCGGGCTTGGGATCATTGATGGTCGAGCCGTCCCGCGGCCTGGTGATCAGGGCGGAGGAGGCGTGCTGCGCGGAGTCGTCAGCAGCGAGGGTGCCGCCTTCGAAGGAGGCGGCGGACTTGAAGACCTCCGGCTTTTTGAACTCCACGGCGTAGCGGCCCAGGATGTCGTAGGCGCTCCGCTGGGCCAGCTTCTGGCCATAGACGGTGAAGGCTGCTTCGTAGCCGCCTTCTTTCACGATCTGGCGGACTTCGTCATTATAGTTGCCGTAGGGATAGGCAATGGTCCGCACGTCGATACCGAGTTCGTTTTCGATATCGCGTTTTGCCTGGATGATCTCTTGGCGCAGGAAAGCCTGATAGGCTTCCGGGCTGCGGCCCTTCTTAGCCCGCAGATCGGAGTGAGTCTCGGAATGGCAGCCGATCTCGACCCCGCCATCGCGCATCTCTCCGAGCTGCGTCCAGGTGACCGATTTGCCCCCGCTGTTCACGAACTGGGTGTAAATGAACATGGTGAACGGGTAGCCAAACTTTTTCAGGATCGGCCAGGCCACGCTGTAGCTGGACTCGTAGCCGTCGTCGATCGTGATGAGAGCCGCCCGGGGCGGGATGACTTTGTTTCCGGCGCGCCACTGCAGAAAGTCGTCCATCGAGATGGGAACGACGCCATTGTCTTTGAGCATCTGCATCTGCTCGACGAAGGTTTCCTCCGGGATGGAGAGGTAGCCGAGATTTGACCCTTCGAAGCGGTGATAGCACAGGACGATGACCTGAGCATCCGGATTGCTGGTGACGGGCGGAGGGGTGGCTTCCGGCGTCGCGGCGGGGGCGGGGGCGCTCTCGACGGACTTTTCCAGCTTGGCCGCGATCTCCGGTGGATTCTCGGCCGGAGTCTCGCCGGAGGAACCGCCCCTCTTGCAGGAAGAAAGCGAGATGGCACAAGCCGCCAGCAGGATGCTGAGGGCGGGAAGGAAGGAAGGGGACCGAAATTTCACAGTCGGAACGCTACAGCAACCGCGCCCCGAAGAAAGCCCGATGTTGGGGGAAACAAACGCTCAGGGTGTCTTCGCGATCACCCAGATGGCGTGCACGACACCGGGAAAAAAGAAACACATCGTTAGAAGTAAATTAATCCAGAACTGCTTGCCGAGGCCGACCTGCAGGAAAACACCGAGGGGCGGGATGAAGATGGCGATGAGAATACGAAAAAGATCCATACAGCATCTTATCGCCGGCTTGCCGGAAGTCGGTCGTGTGTGGTCCTCTTTCTTAAGCTTCCTCCTGGAGAAGAATTGCCGCGAGGCGATGGAGGAAGGCGACCCGCCAATCAGTTATCCCAGCGCGATGTCGCGCTGTATTACGGACTGGTCCTCAGCGCTGTCGGGCAAAATTCGTGGGCCGATAAATATTTCGTTCGGATCGACGACGGCGCTCTGCGAGAGGACGGCGAAACGCCGGGCCGAGTTTGCGAAAAGGGCTCGCCAGACCCTCCAACTTCAGCGCAAATGGGACCGTTTCCCACCGTGGACGGACTGGAGGCGGGTCGGGCAAGCAATCTGCTTGAGTCATCGGCGAAATAGTTCGAATGCATCGCGAAAATCCCAGTGTCGTCACTACCGTTCCCGCCAGCCCCCGGCAGCCGGGGATGATCTGTCCGTCGCGCCTGCATCTGATTTTCGAGCAACAGGCGGAAGATCATCCAGAAGCGATCGCGATTACCTTCGAGGGCACTTCGCTGACCTACCGCGAGGTCAACCAGCGGGCCAACGCCGTCACCCTCGTTCTACGGGAGCGGGGCGTGCAGCCGGACGACTTGGTCGCGATGTTGCTGGATCGCTCGCCCGAGCAGATCATCGCCATCCTGGCCGTGTTCAAAGCTGGCGGCGCCTATGTGCCGATCGATCCGAGCTATCCGGCGGCGCGCATCGAGTTCGTGCTGGCGGACAGCCGGGCCGGTCTGCTGCTGACCAGCCGGGTGCTCGACGATCAGGTGCCCGCCAGCTCGGCGACGCGATTGTATCTCGAAGACTTCCCGACTTTTGCGGAGTCGAATCCGGCTCCGGTGGGATCGTCCTCCAACCTCGCCTACGTTATTTATACTTCCGGTTCCACTGGCTGGCCGAAGGGCGTGATGATCGAGCATCGCGGGCTCGTCAATCTGGCGCGGGCTCAGGCCGCCGCGTTTGGCGTGCGGGCGGAGAGTCGCGTCTTGCAATTCGCCTCGCTGAGCTTCGATGCCTCCATTTCGGAAATAGCGATGGCCTGGCAGGCCGGGGCCGCGCTCTGTCTGGCGCCGCGCCCCTCGCTGCTGCCCGGTCCCGGATTGATCGAGCTGCTCACCGCTGAGCGCATCACGCACGTGACTCTGCCGCCATCCATCCTGGCGGTGCTGCCCGAGGCCGAGCTGCCCGCGCTCACCACGATCGTCACCGCCGGCGAATCCTGCTCCGCGGAAGTAGTGGCTCGCTGGGCTCCTGGACGGCATTTTTTCAACGCCTATGGGCCGACTGAAACCACGGTCTGCGCTACCCTCGGCGAGTGCCGACCGGGCGAGCGACCCTCCATCGGCCGCGCCATGGATGGCGTGGAAATTCTTTTGCTCGATGAGCGGCGGCGGACTGTTCCAGCGGGTGAGCCGGGCGAAATTTACCTCGGCGGCATCGGTCTGGCCCGAGGTTACCTGAATCAGCCGGAGCTCACCTTGGAGCGTTTCATCCCGCATCCGTTTTCCGAGGCTCCCGGCGCGCGGCTCTACCGCACCGGCGACCTCGCCCGCGAGGGCGCGGACGGACGGCTTGATTTTCTGGGCCGGATCGATCATCAGGTCAAAATCCGCGGCTACCGCATTGAGCCCGGCGAAATCGAGGCGACACTCAGCCGGCATCCGGCGGTGAAACACGCGGCTGTCCTGGCGCACCAGGATGCGGCGGGTGCGGCGTCGCTCGCGGCCTACGTAGTCTCCGATGATGCCGAGGCCTGTGAGCCGGCCCGGTTGCGCGCCTGGTGCCGCGATCATCTGCCGGAATACATGGTTCCAGCCGCATTTGGGTGTCTGCCCTTCTTCCCGCTGACGGTGAATGGCAAGATCGATCGCGCGGCGCTGCCCGAGCCTTCCGCCGAAAAATCCGCGAGCTTCGCCAGCCCACGCACCGACACCGAACGCCGGATCGCGGCCCTCTGGCGCCGCGTCCTCCAGAGCGGCGAAGTCAGCGTGAACGACAACTTCTTCGAAGCCGGAGGAAATTCCCTCAAGCTGGCCGAGGTCCACAGCCTGCTGAACCGCGAGTTCGGCTGCGCGCTCCCGGTGACCGCGCTTTTCCAGCATCCCACCGTCGCGCGTCTCGCGGATTATCTTAAAGGTGCCAGTGGCACGCCGCTGGCTATAGCATCGGTCGCCGATCGGGCTCGGCGCCGCCACGAGGCGCTCGCGCGCCAGCGGCCTTATCGAGCCGTCCGTCCATGAGTTTTTCCGATTCCAGTTCCGATCCGTTGCCCGGTGACGCCATCGCCATCGTCGGAATGGCCGGGCGTTACCCCCAAGCGCGGAATCTCGCTGAGTTCTGGGAAAACCTGGTGGCGGGTCGCGATTGCATCACGCATCTGTCGGACGACGATTTGCGCGACTGCGGCTACGACCCGGCGGTGGTGCGCGAACTGCCCGGTTATGTGGGAGCGCGCGGTCTGCTGGAACGGCCCGAGTGGTTCGATCGCGCCTTTTTCAACATGGCGCCCAAGGAAACGGAGGCGACCGATCCGCAGCACCGCGTTTTTCTCGAGGTGGCGTGGGAAGCGCTGGAGGATGCGGGCTGCGATCCGGAGCGATACGCCGGGCTGATCGGCGTCTTCACCGGCATCAGCAACAATACCTACCAACCCTTCTTTATCCGCCAGCGGCGTGACCTGATGGACGCGGCCGGAGTGGTAAACGTCACCGTCGGCAACGAGAAGGATTTCATCGCGACACGGCTCGCCTACAAGCTGAACCTGCGCGGCCCGGCCATGAGCATCCAGACGGCGTGCTCCTCATCGCTCGTCGCGGTCTGCATCGCGTGTCAAAATTTGCAGCATCATCAGTGCGACGTCGCGCTGGCGGGCGGCGTCTCGCTGACCTTCCCGCAGCAGCGTGGCTATTTCCATGAGGAAGGCGGCATGACCTCCGCCGACGGGGTCTGCCGTCCATTTGCCGCGAGTGCGTCGGGCACCGTTTTCTCGCATGGCGCCGGGGTGGTGGCGCTCAAACGCGTGGCCGATGCGCTGGCCGATGGCGACCAGATTTATGCGGTGATTCGCGGGCACGCGCTGAACAACGACGGCTCGCAAAAGGTGAGTTACGCGGCCCCCAGCGTGAACGGCCAGAGCGAGGTGATCGCGCTCGCGCAAGCGGTCGCCGGCGTTTCTCCGGAAACCATTTCCTACATCGAGGCGCATGGCACGGCGACGGCGATGGGCGATCCGATCGAAATCGCGGGCCTGGCCCAGGTGTTCCGCGAGGCGACCGCCGCGAAGCAGTTTTGCGCCGTCGGATCGGTGAAAGGAAACATCGGCCACTGCGATGCGGCGGCCGGTTTGTCCGGGCTGATCAAGACGGCGCTTTCGCTGCATCATAAGCGGATGCCGGCGACGCTAAATTGCGAGCCGCTCAATCCGGCGCTCGGGCTGGAGGAGAGTCCGTTTTTCATCAACACCACGCTGCGCGACTGGCCGGCCGGAGCAACGCCGAGGCGGGCGGGCCTCAGCTCGTTTGGCGTGGGCGGCACCACCGCGCATCTCGTGCTGGAAGAAGCGCCGGCGCCCGCGCCC
>JBGTNO010000029.1:0-10866 GCA_041743065.1 Chthoniobacterales bacterium | reverse complement strand
TCGCTACCCGATCACTCATTATCAGGTGACCATGCGGATCGTCCGGCAGAAAACCGTCCCCTGCGGCTCCGTGCCCCGACGCTGGTTCCCTCTCGCTCAGCTCGAAACCCTCCCGATGCCCTCCCCGCACCGCCGCGCCCTCCAGCAACTTGTGCGAACGTAAGACAGATTTGCAATCTGTCCGGGGCGAGCGAGGCGGGGGAACCCACCGCCTTCGCCCGCGACAGATTACAAATCTGTCTCACGATCGCTGCCACACCCCAGCCGGTATTCCCCCTCTCGGAGGCCAGCCTTCTCCGGATTTTCCCGAATGTAACGCCGGTAATGCGCCAGTTGCTCTAGGCTCCGCACCAGATGATCGAAAGACTCCGTCATCCACACCGATCCAGTCTCGCCTCTCAGCTTGTTTATTTCCCGCGCGGAGTATCGCTTCACACTTTGCAGCAACTGGCCCGGTGCGTATCCACCAAGCGGCGTGATGAGCAGATGCACGTGATTCGGCATCAACCCGAAGTCCCCCAGCGCGTAGCGCTGCCCATCGAAGAACAGCAGCGCGTTGGAAACAACCTCCGCGAAACGCGCTTCCCGCAGCAGACAATCGCCATATCCGGCATCCAGCCATTCGTGCCAGCGTCGCGTGAAATGGCGATGATATTCCCGCTGTTCCCCCGTCGAGAGTTTCGGCAAGTCTGCCGGCAACTGCAGCCCACGCGCTCTGAGCCAGAGCTGCCGTTCCTCCCTCCATTCCCGAAGCTGACTCTGCGGCAGCGAGTCAATCAGCCGGAAGGTGACGAAATAAGTGCAACCGGACTGAATCCAATGGGGTAGATGCCGCCGATACTCCGCCCTCTCCGCCTCGCGATCAAAAGGTTGAAACGTCACACGGCATAGTGGCGAACGTAAGACAGATTTGCAATCTGTCCGGGGCGAGCGCCGCGAGGCGGGGGAACCCACCGCCTTCGCCCGCGGCAGATTGCAAATCTGCCCTACGTTCGCCAACTCATCCGGAGACTGGCTACTACTCGCGCCGCATCCGGCAGGTCGGACGGCGAGGGGACTTCGCCACTTCCGGCTCCAGCTTCAAGGCGTTGCAGCAGCGGAAGCGGCGTGGCTGATCTCCTCGATCCAAAATCCGCGATCCCGCCGCCGAAACCCGAAGCGCACCGCGTCGCCTACCCCAAACGACGCCAGCACAGAAGCATCCCCCACCGAAAATGGCATCGTCATCGCCTCCATCACGCCCGGCACCGCCGCGTGATCGATATGGACCCGCCCCTCGCGCGCGTTGATTTCCGTGATCGTGCCGGTCGTGTAATAGACCGCATCGCTCTGGCGCTCCGGACTTTTCCCCCGATCTGGATCGAAAACCCCGCGATACAGCAGCGTCGGCCCGAGCAGCGCCAGCACCACAAAAAACGCCAGCACGCCGATCCACATTTTGCTGTCGGTTGCTTCCAGCTTGGCCATCGCTTGCCACCATCCAAGCGAGCCTCCTTCCTGTCAATCGCCCCCTTTACCGATCGAAATCCGTCTCACGGCGCGCCTCGGGATGGCGGCGCACGTAGTCCGCAATTTCACGACCGCGCGCGAACCAGATATCGCCTTTATCGCGCATGGCGCAGATCAATCGTTCCAACATCCGCACCCGCGACGGGCGTCCGCTCAGCCACGGGTGCAAGGTCAGCACGAAGCAGCAGCCAAAGTCGTGCATCGCCTCAAATTCGCTCCACCACAGCTCGAAAACCTTCGCGCAATCCTGGGGGATCGAGCCCCAGGGCGGATCGGCGTTGAAGGCGAACTGCTCCCAGTCTTCCAGCAGCCATTGACCCGGAATCTCGACCAGCCCGTTCGGATGAAGATACGGCACATCGTCGCCCATTTCGCTGGCACCGTAGCTCAGCCCCGCCTGCTCCAGCAGATCCGCCGTCCGCGGCTGCGTCTCAAACCAGGGCGCTCGGAAGCCAGCAGGGCGAATCCCGGTCAGCCGCGTCAGGATCTCAATGGACCGATGGAGAATTTGCTCTTCCTCCTGCTCAGATAACGTGGAGAGCTTTTCGTGCAGGTAGCCGTGCAGGCCAATCTCATGCCCGCCCGCTACGATCGCTTCGACCATGCGCGGGTGATGCTCTGCGATGTAGCCGGGCACGAAAAACGTCGCCGGCACCCCAAGGTGCTCCAGCATTTCCAGGAGTCGGGGCACGCCCACCCGCGGGCCATACTCGCATTGCGACATCAGCGTGCGCCGGCTCGTCAAAGCCGGATCTTCGGAAAGGGCCGTCGTTTCCCCATCCACATCGAAACAGAGCATGACGGCACAGCGCGCCCCGTCGGGCCATTCGAAACGAGCGGGCGGAGAATAGGGTTTCATTCCCGGAAGAGGACCTTGGGCAGGCTGGCCGTCACGGTGAGCACTGGCAGGTTGACCACCTGGCTCAGCTTCAGATCAAGCGCCACGCTGCAGAGGACGTAGGCATCCTCCGGCGCGAGCGACCATCGGTCCGCGATGAAATCGACCATTCGGTGGACCGCCCGTCGTCCCGCCGCCAGCGGATCTGGGTCCGCCTCCACCATCAACCACGCTCCGCGGTGAAAGCGGTCCATCCGCGCCGGTCCCGCATCGATCATTGGTCCCTCGAGGCGGAAATTGCGCCGAATCGTTATCTCCAGAGTCACCTCCGCCGGCATTTCCATCCCCCGCAGACAGACCTCGCCGTCGCCCTGGGCGCCGTGCACATCGCCCACGGAAAGCAGCGCATCCGGCACCTGCACCGGCAAATAGAGCACGCTGCCGGGTCGACATTCCCGCACGTCCATATTGCCGCCGAATGGTCCCGGCGGGCGGGTCCGATGCTCGCCCGGTTCCACTGGAGCCACGCCAATGATTCCGCAGAAAGGCTCCACCGGCACCGCCGCGGGAGCAAGCGTTCGGGAAAAATCGCCCTCGATTTCCCATAGCACAAGATGCGGCTCGGTGAAGCGCTCCGCCAGAAAACCGAGCCCCGGCGTGATCCCGGTCCAGCCCCAGCCCTCGTGGCGTATTTCGCGGAGGCGGATCTCCAGCACGTCGCCCGGTCGCGCGCCGCGCACGGCCACCGGCCCCGTGATCGCATGGACGCGATCGCCATCCAGACCCGCCAGATCCGCCAAGGTCGAATTCCGTCGAATCTGCCCGGCGGTGGAATCGCGGCAGCCAAAGACCACCGTGTCGCCCGACTCGATCTCAAGGGCTGGAGCATAATCTCGGCTCCAGCGGTGCCGCGTCGCCGCGGTCGTGAGGTGATGCGTTTTCATAGCCTCACCGCACCGTCTTACCGCCGTCCGCCATCCAGGCGGCACCGGTCACAAAGGAAGCCCGATCGCTCGCTAGAAAGACGGCCACCTGCGCTATCTCGCCCGGTCGGCCCAGACGCCCCAGCGGGATCGACCGCTCGGCGGCGCTTCTTTCCGCGCTGGCATCAGCGCCGGTGGCGAACTCCTGCCGCGGCATCGCGGTATCGATCGGTCCCGGACAGATCGCGTTCACGCGGATTCCGTAAGTGGCCAGTTCCACGGCCAGCGAGCGCGTCAGGCCCAACAGCGCCCCTTTTGATGCGCAATAGGCCGTGAACCCCGGCTGCGCCACAAACGCCAGTTCACTGGCGGTGTTGAGGATCGTCCCGCTCCCCCGCGCTTTCATTCGCGGCACCAGTAGCTGGCATAGCTGCCACGCCGCCTGGAAGTTGACCCCGAAGGTGCGTTCGAGCACCTCCGCGTCGCTGTCCTCGAAGTTTTTCACCTGCGAGATACCGGCATTATTGAAAAGCACATCGATCTCGGGATCGACCGCCCGACAAGCTTCGAGCCAGGAAGGTGGCAAGAAAAAGCGGCAGGAGCCAACCGAGGCAGCGGCGGCGGTGGCTGGTTGCGGTGGTCGTGGTTTTCATCGTTTTGGCTCAGGCGGGTGGCATGGCCCAGGCTTCGGCCATGTCGCGGGTGGTCACGAGGCGTCCCCAGATGCCGCCCTCCATTTCGATCATTCGCTCGCACGCCCGGCGTACTTCGGGATCGAAAGTGGAAATCGCATCCCGCACATAGCTACAATCGAAGCCGCGGTCGGTCGCCTCGCGCAAAGTGGTGTGGACGCAGACATCGGCTGTCACTCCGGCGATCACGCACTGGCCGACGCCACGCTCGCGCAATTCCGCTTCAAGATTCGTCCGGCAAAAAGCGCCATAGGTGGCCTTGTCGATGACGAGTTCGCCCGCGATCGGCTGCAACTCGTTGACGAAATCGTGCCCATACTCACCCCGGATCAACAGTCGGCCCATCGGACCCACCGCTCCGATTTCCCCTCCCGCCTTCCGCGAACGGGCCAGCTTTTCCGGCGTCACGTCGGAGAGGTCCGGCGCGTAGCCCTCCCGGGTATGCCCGACGAGGAGACCCGCTCCTCGCGCCGCCGCCAGCAATTCGATGGCCTGCGGCAGGATCTCCCGCACCCAGTCGAGCCCGCCGCATTGATCCGCATAGCCACCGGGCGCGCAAAAATCGCGCTGGAAGTCGATCATGAGGAGAGCAGTTTTCGGCATCATCCTATTGCGCCCAGAGAGCGCAGATGGTTTCTGAGTCGGTGACGTAGGCGAAGACATCGCTCATGCAGAGCAGTCCCGCCGCGTGATGGGCCGGCGACACCCCCGCGCAAGCGTCCGCCACCACCAACCCTCGGTAATCGAGGTGGCGCGCCGTGAAGACCGTGCTCATGACGCACTGGTGCGTGGTCACGCCGCAGGCGACGAGATTCTCGATCCGCTGACCGCGCAGAAGCAAATCGAGATCCGTCCCGTGAAAGGCATCATAACGGCGCTTCGCCACGATGCGTCTGTCTCCCGCCTCCACCGCCAGGCCCGCGACCAACTCGCTCCCCCACGTTTCCTCCACACAATGCACCGGATCGAACTCTCGCTCGATCCCGTAGTCGCTCCCGTCCGCCCGATGCATCTCGCGGGTGAAAATGATCGGGCAACCCGCCAAGCGAGCCCAAGACACAAGGCGATTAATCGTCGGCAGCAGAGCGAGCGCTCCGGGCGTTGGCATGGCGCCTTTTTCGGCCACGAAATCGTTCTCCATATCGATGACCAGCAGAGCGGTGTTATCCGGCGTGATATTCGCCAAGGGCAACGGTCTTCGGTAAGGCTCTGGAAAATTCATCGTCAGGGCTCGGATGAGCGAGCCAAGATTCAACTCGGCTCGCCCACCTTGAGGGCACGGGGAAATCTATTTCAGGAAACTCGAGTCAAAGACGGTGCTCGCGTCCACCAGGCCACTGTTCACTTTATTCTCCTGAAAAAAGGCGGCCAATTTCTTCGTCGTCGGCAGCGCGCCACCGCCCATCTCCTTCAGGTTGTCCTCTTTGCCGTAGAGCTTCACTTTTGGCAGGAGCCCCTCGATGTCCGCCGGCTTCATTTCGATCGCCTTGGCTGCCAGTTGCGCCGCCAGGGCCGGGTCGGAGATGACCAGCTCGTTCGCCTTATTGAGCGCTCGCAGAAACGCCTTCGTCTCCTCCCTCTTCTTGGCGGCCGTCTCGTCGCTGATAGCGACGCAGTCGAGGATCAGATTAGGCACATCCTTCGAGCTGAAAATGACATGCCCTTTCTTCTCGGCCTCCACCTGCGAGATCCACGGTTCCCACGTCACCGCCGCATCCAGCCGGCCTGCGGCAAAAGCGGCTCCGCTATCGTCGGGGTTCATGTTCGTCATTTCGATGTCGCTCTCTTTCATGCCCGCCTGCTTGAGCGCTTCGAGCAGCAGAAGCTGATTGCACTCACCCGTGGTGGCCGCGACTTTCTTGCCCTTCAGCCCCTTCACGTCCGCAATTTCCTTCTTCGCCACGATCGCGTCCGCCCCCGCACTGGTGTCGGTGAGATAGACCACCTTGACCTTGCCGGCTGCCTTATCGAGGGCAATGATCACGCTATCCACCGTGGTGAAATGCGCGTCCAGATCGCCGCCCAGCAGCGGTTTTAGACCATCGCCCGGCGCACTGAACGAAGTCTTCGTGACCGCCAGGCCCTCGTCTTTGAAGAAACCCTTCTCCTCCGCCACGAAGAGCGCAATGTATCCGATCCAATTGTTGTAGCCGATTCGATACGGCTTCAGTTCGGCGGCCGAAGCAGTCAGGAAACAAGTGGCGGTGAGGAGCAGCGTGAGCAGTTTGGTTTTCATGATCGATTAATGTGATGGTGGTTCTGGTTCGTGGTCTTTCGACGAAATTTGTGGAGAAGGATCGACCAGTTTGCGCAGCAGTCGGGAACGGTCCGCCTGCCCCTGCGCGCCCTGATGCAGCAGCTCGAAAAGCTCCCGCTTCAAAGCCATAAACTCCGGGCTGATCTTCAGATCGACTGGCCGGTCCGGGCCGAAAGGAACCGGAAGATCCCGCGCGATTCGTCCGGGGCGTGCGGAAAAAACCAGCACGCGGCTCGACAGGTAAATCGCTTCGTCGATGTCGTGCGTCACGAACAGCACCGTCGTCTTTTCATGCGCCTGGAGCAGAAGCATCATCTCCTGCATCTCCTCGCGGGTCTGCGCATCGAGCGCTCCAAAAGGCTCATCCATCAGCAAAACGCGGGGCGAGTTAGCCAGCGCGCGCGCGATCGCCGCCCGCTGCTTCATGCCTCCGCTCAGCTCCCGCGGATAGGCATCGTGAAAGTCCGCCAGTCCCATCAGGTCGAGCAGCGCGCTGGCGCGACCGACTTGATTCATGATCTCAGAGGGACGTTTCGAGTAATCGATGTTGCGCGGCAGTTGGTGGGCAAACGAAGCGTTCTCCGCCACCGTGAGCCACGGAAAGAGGGTGTAGTTTTGGAAGACCATCCCGCGCTCAGGCCCGGCACCTCGCACCTCCTGACCCTCGAGCCACACGGACCCGCCACTGGCTTTCTCCAGACCGGCCACGATGTAGAGCAAGGTGGATTTCCCACAACCCGAGGGACCGAGCAGCGTCACGAATTCACCTGCCTTCACCGAAAAGGAAATGGGATCAAGCGCCCGCACCGACGCCTTGCGGGTGGCAAAAGTTTTCTCGATGTCGCGGATTTCCAGCATCAGCGCAGACTCGGGTTGGCCCAGCGGAAGACCCGCTGATTGAATTTTCGGAAGACGATATCGAGCGCCAGTCCGATCACGCCCAGGACCAGCAGATAAAACCAGATCTTCGGCGTTTGCAGGAAACGGCTGAACTTTAGAATCCGGTAGCCCAGACCATCGTTGGCCGCCACCAGTTCGGCCACCACCACGTAGGTCCAGGCCCAGCCGTTGCACAGCCGTAGAGCGTCGAAGATTTCCGGCATGGCCGAGCGGGCCAGCACCAGCTCCAGGACATCGCGCCGCCGCGCCCCCAGGGTGTAGCTCACCTGCACCAGATCGTAGGGCACGCGCCGGACCGCATCGGCCACCATCAGCACCAGTTGGAAAAAAGTGCCGATAAAGATGAGCATCACTTTCGATAGCTCGTCGATACCGAAGAGAATCATCAGAATGGGCACCAGCGCCGGCACCGGGATATAGCGGATGAACTCCGTGAGCGGCTGGAGCAGCCCCTCGCAGAATTCGAAGGCGCCGATCAGGATGCCGAGCGGAATACCCAGCGCCGCCGAGAGCAGGAAACCGTAGGTCACCCGCAGAAAACTCATCTTCACGTCCCGCCCAAGATTCTCGTCCCTGATCAAATCGAGCCCGACTCTCCAGACGTCCTCCGGCTTCGGAATAAAAATCGGGTTGACCCACGATTGATGACTTACCCACGTCCATCCTCCCAGCACGGCCAGAAAACTGACCACCGTCGCCAGGCGATAGGTCCACGTCGATATCGGTCGACGCAGGGCGAAAATCGATGTGAATGGTTCCCTCATCTTGAGATGCCCTTCTCATGGTCTCAGCCTGGTCGGCGGGCAATGAAATCCAGCTCCACCCGCGCGGCGCGAGCCAGGCCCGTGACTCCAATGCAGGTGCGGGCGGGTCGTTTATCCTCTGGAAAATAGCTGGCGTAAATCGCGTTGAACGACTCGTAGTCTTCGTAGAAGTGCGTCAGAAAACAGCGCGCGCAGACGACGTGCTCCAGCCCGAGTCCGAGATCATTCAAAACGGTAACGAGATTTTCGAAAATGAGCCGCGTCTGTTCCTCCAACCCCTCGGGGATGGAATTATCCGCAGGCACGATAGGGAGTTGGCCCGTCACAAAAATCCAGCCGTCGATTTCGCAGGCGTGAGAAAAGGGCGCGACCGGAGCAGGTGCGCCCGCCATCATGTGAAAAAGTGGAACCGACATAATCCGGGTCTGACTGATGGCTCGCTACTAAACCCATTCACCGCCTGTAGGTCAATTGAATATTTTTCAACTATCGGGGTAAACTTGAAACAAGTTCCAGCTTTCGCTTCTTTCTTGCACGGCACTCAAGCAGCCGTCATGGTTTCGAGCCCCATTGGTCGGTTCCATACATGGATTCACTGATTTCTCCACCCGCAAAGACCGATCCTGTCATTCCGACGGCGCAGTTGGGTGATCGCCTGCGCTTGCTCCGTCAGGCCAGAGGTTTCCTGATCAGAGATCTCGCGGAAAAAATCGGCTGCTCGGTCAGCCTGATTTCGAAATACGAGAACGATAAGGCGCTCCCTTCGCTGGCGAACCTGCACAAGATTGCCACTCTGCTCGGCACCAACATTTCCGCTCTCTTCGCGCCGGACGATGCCGCCAGCGGAGTCGTTTTTCGAGCGAAGGACCGCACCGTGATCACCATGGAGTCGCGCCAAGCGGGAGACCGAATCTACCTGGAGCCCCTCGTGCCCCATCACGAATCCCGGAAGCTCCAGTCCATGATCTATCAAGTGCCGCCCGGCGCGGGCAACGCGGAGCCAGTCCACCACCTCGGTGAGGAAGTCGGCTATATGCTGGAGGGGATGATCGAACTCACGGTGGACCGCCGGACGTTCCTTTTGGAAACGGGCGACTCTTTCACCTACGCCTCCGATCTGGAGCATAGCTTCCGGAACCCCGGTCAGGTCACCGCCCGGATCCTCTGGGTCAACACGCCCCCTACTTTCTAGCCAGCCCGCGCAATACCGCCGGATACAGTTCGTGTTCCGCCACCTGAATCCGCGCGTGCAGCGTCTCCGCCGTATCGTCCGGCAGGATCGGCACCCGTTTATGCTCGATCACGGCGCCCGTATCCATGCCCGCATCCACATAGTGCACCGTGCAGCCCGTTTCCTCCACCCCCGCTTCCAGCGCCTGCCGCCAAGCCTCCAGCCCCGGAAAGGCCGGCAGCAGCGACGGATGAATATTGATCACCCGCTCCGGAAAAGCCTCCAGCAGCGGCGCCTTGATCATCCGCATGAAGCCCGCCAGCACCACATAATCCACCCCGGCTTCCATCAGCCATTGCGCCACCGCCTCCTCGACCGCGGGCGCGAATTTCGTGCGGAACGGCCCCGGATTCACGAATTCCGCCGGCACGCCGAGACGGCGCGCCTGCGTGAGAATGCCCGCCGTCTCCACATCCGAAAGCACCAGCGCCACTTCCGCGTCGAGCGTTCCCTCCGCGATCGCGCTCTGGATGGCGCGAAAATTCGAGCCCGCTCCCGAGCCCAGCACGCCCAGCCTCAGCGCTGCCATTTCGCAATGAGGGCGGTGGTGGACCGGCCCGGCACCAGCGGCAGAATCCGAATCTCCGTCTCAGTCGCTTCCAACGCGGCCCGCTCCGCCGCATCCAGCGTTTCCACCGTGTAGTCGCCGCCCTTGGCGTAAAGATGCGGCCGCACCTCCCGGATCAGCCCGCTCGCCCGCGTCTCCGGGAAGATAACGACACCATCCACGCACCGCAGAGCCGCCGTCACTTCCGCGCGGTCCCGCTCTGAATTGATGGGACGCGTCGGCCCCTTGAGCGCGCGGACCGAATCATCGGCATTCAGTCCCACCAGCAGCGCGTCGCCCAACGCCCGCGCTGCCTCCAGATAGCGGACATGGCCCACGTGCAGCAGATCGAAACAGCCGTTGGTGAAAACCAGCCGTCGCCCCTCGGCCTCCAGCTCGTCGCGCCAGCGGGCGCTTTCCGCCACGGTAAGAATACGAGATAAACCCATCAATTCCCCAGATTATCCGTCTCGACCGCGAACGCGCCACCCTTTTCCCCAAGGAGCGCGGCCGTCCCGTCCGCTTCCCATTTTCAGCCGATCAACGAGGCGGACAAGAGGTGCGCGCTCCCCTGGTTTTCGCGCTTGAGTTTCCCCAGTCCCGAGAGATTCTCCGTCCCGTTACCCCATGACCGTCGCCCTCGTCTTCCTGCTCGTCGCGATCGTCTTCCTGCTTTTTCTGTGGGAGAAATTCCCGCCCGATCTGATCGCGCTGGGGGTGTTCGTCGCCGTCATCCTCTTTAAATGGATCGAGCCGAAGGACGGCTTCGCCGCCCTCGCCAACGAAGCGCCCATCACCGTCGCCGCCATGTTCGTCCTCAGCGCCGGACTCCAGCGCTCCGGGGCCATCGAGGATGTCGGCCGCTGGATCCGCCGGCTCCCGCGGCTGGGCGAGGGTGCCCTCATCGCCATCCTCATGACGGTCGTCGCCGCCGTCTCCGCCTTCGTCAACAACACCCCCATTGTCGTCGCCTTCCTCCCGCTCGTCCTCGGCCTCGGCCGGCACTACCACGTCCCCACCAGCAAGCTCCTCATTCCCCTCTCCTACGCCGCCATCCTCGGCGGCACCTGCTCCCTCCTCGGCACCTCCACCAACCTCGTCGTCAGCTCCATCGCCCGCGAAAAGTACGGCATCGATTTCTCCATCTTTTCCATCTCCGGCATCGGGCTCATCACCGCCGCCATCGGCATTCTTTACATGACCTT
>JBGTNO010000028.1:0-12462 GCA_041743065.1 Chthoniobacterales bacterium | reverse complement strand
GGGCGACGGGCGACGGCTTTTCGCTCAGCCAGGTGGCGGCACTGGCGGAGGCCGCCGGGCTCGATCTGGCGGCGGCGAAGCGCACCCCCGGGGCGGCCCTGATCTATCCCGCGGTCATCCACTGGAAAGCCGGACATTACGCCGCGCTGCTCGGCCAGCGCGACGGACGCTACGTGGTGCAGGACCCCACTTTTAACCGCGACTTTCTCATGACGGCCCAGGCGCTGGAGCAGGAAGCCAGCGGCTATTTTCTGGTCGCCGCCGATGACCTGCCGTCAGGCTGGACCCCGGTTCCAGAAGCAGAGGCGGACGATGTATGGGGCAAAGGCGCGCCGAGCGGGCAGGACGAGAGCAACGATTCCCCCAACGATAAATGCCAGGGCGGCGAGGGTATGGCGGGGTATGGTTTCAATGCTTTCACCGCCGCGGCAGTGATCTTCGATACGCCAGCCTTTTACCGTTCGCCGCGCGGTCCGGCCATGCGCTTTACCCTGACCTATTTCCAGGCTGGCAAAGCCCCGACCGGGGGCGCGGCCTTTTCCAATCTGGGGGACAAGTGGATACTCAACTGGCTCTCCTTTGCCGCGACCGGCAGCGGGACTCAGGATGTGGCGCTTTATCTGCCGGATGGCCGCCGGGAAACGCACAAATGGGATGGCGCGGCGGGAGCTTTCCCGATCCACCCTTTCAGCCAGGCGCGGCTGATCAACCTCGGGAGCGGAGGCTTCCGGCGCGAGGAACCCGACGGCACGAGCTACACCTACGGGCGCAAAGAGAGCGGCTCACCCATCGCCCCCATCTGGTTTCTCACCGGGATTAGAGATCCTCAGGGGAACGCCGTCACCTTGAGCTACGACAGTCAGGACCGGCTCGCCACGGTGACCGATCCGCTGGGCCAGGCCTCGACTCTGGCCTACACCGACAGCGGGAACAGCCATCTTGTCACCGCCATCAACCTGCCGGAGGGGCGCTCGGCCGCCATCCGCTACGACGCCTCCGGGCGGCTGATCCGGATCACCGACATGCAGGGCCTGGTGTCGCGTTTCAAATATACCGACCCGATCCGGCCCGACTTCGTGACGCAGATGATCACGCCCTACGGCACGACCTTTTTCGATTTCACCGGCACCGCGGGTCAGCACCGGGTACTGGCGGTGACCGGTCCCGACGGGTTTCGCGAGCGGGTTCATTATGCGAATGTGTTCCCGCAGGCCCTGGCCGGAGTGGACCCGGCGGGCAGCCGTAAAGCCCTGCCCGCCGAAGTGCCGGACCCTGCCGTGCTGGCGGTGAACAACTTCTGGCTGCATGAAGGCGTCACGCTTTACTGGGACCGCAAAGCCATGCACGACGCCCCGCCCGATATCGCCGGGAGCAGCGGCTACCAGTCCGCCACCCAGTATCACTGGCTGCGCCAGAAGGAGAACAAGAGCCTGACCGTCGGCATCCTCTCGAGCGTGCGCCGCCCGCTCACGCATCGCGTGTGGTACCGCTACGCTGGCCAGCTGCCGGCGGGCGGATATCATCCCTGGGACAGCGCAGGGGACACCACCCAGCCCAGCGCTGTGGCCCAGGTTGCGGAGGATGAAACCGGCGCGCTGACCACCGCCGTCTCGCGCTCCCAATACAATGCCCAGGGCAACCTGACCCAAGTCACCGATGCGCTGAACCGCGAGACGAGACTGCTCTACGCGTCCAACGGCATCGACCCCGAAGCCGTGGAGCAAAAGGTGAATGGCGCGTGGGAACGGCAGCTCACTCTGGGGTATCCGGCCGACAGCAGTCATCCGGCCTACGGCAAGCACCTGCCCGTCACCATGACCGGGCCCGGCGGCCAGTCCGGCAGCATGGTTTACAACGGGTTCGGACAACTGACGGACCTGACCAACGCGCGTCTGGAAGTCACCCGGCTCATCTACGACCGCGACCCCATCGTCGCTGGGCTTCAGGGCACAGACGGCTATCTGGTCAAAGTCGAGCGCACCGCGCCCGGCGGCTCGGGATTTGCCACCCTGGCCAGTCTCGGCTACGACGCCCAGGGCCGGCTGACCAGCCACACCGGCGCCGACGGCTACACGGTGAACTACACCCGCGACAATCTCGACCGCGTGACCGCCCACCTTCATCCCGACGGCACCCGCGAAGAGCTGCGCTACGAACGCAGCCTGCTCGGCCCCACGCACCTCACCGATCGCGAAGGCAGAGTCACCCAGTGGTTTTACAACGGGCGCCGCCAGCTCGCCGGCGTGCTCGATGCCGCGGCGCGCTTCACAAGCTACGAGTGGTGCTCCTGCGGCGACCTCGAAGCGATGGTCGATCCGCTCGGGCGGCGCACCTCCTTCCAGCGCGACCTGCACGGCCGCGTGACGCACAAAGTGTATCCCGACGGAAAGAAGATCAGTTACGCCTACCAGTCCGGTTCCGGCCGCCTGGCCAATGTGACCCTGCCCAACGATGCGGGCAGCGCCCCCACCGCCGCCTACCGCTACTTCACCGACGGCCATCTCGCCGTCGCGGATTACGCGGCGGCGGACACGCCCGGCGTGAGCTTTGCCTATGATCCGTTTTACGACCGCCTGACCAGCCGCACCGACGGCCCCGGCCTCACCCAGTTTGGCTACCATCCAGTGGACGGCGCGACGCTGGGCGCCGGCCAGCTCCACACCATCGACGGCCCCTGGACGGACGACACCATCACCTCCACCTACGACGTGCTGGGGCGCGTCCTCACCCGGAGCATCGGCGCCACCCAGACCGTCAGCCTCGCCTACGACAGCCTCGGCCGGGTGGACACCCTCACCGACGACCTCGGCCAGTTCGACTACTCCTATCAAAGCACCGGCCGTCAGCTGGCCAGCATCAGCTATCCCAACGGCCAGCAGACCAGCTACACCAGCCTGCCCGCCAGTCAGGGCCAGTTTCTCAGCCAGATCAGGAACCTGTCCGGAGCCGCGGTTTTGTCGCAGTTCGACTACACCCACACCCCCAGCGGCCAGATTAAATCGTGGACCAGCGTTCAGAGCGGCCCCGCCGCCACCCGCCGCTTCGTCTATGACAGTATCGACCGCCTGCTCAAAGGCGATCAGGAGGATAGCACCGGCAGCCTCACCGAGACCCTGACCTTCGGCTACGACGCGGCCGACAACCGGATCACCCGGATGAAAGACGGCGTCCCCGAAAACGCCGCCGTCAACGCCCGCAACCAGGTCACCGCCCTGCGCGCGCACGGCCCCACCCGGATCATCGGCACCGTGGACGAACCCGCCGCCGTCACCGTCAACGGTCAGCCCGCTCAGGTCCGCAGCGCCGGAGGCGGCCAATACCGTTTCGAGACCATGCTCGACCTCGCACCCGGCGGCAGCACCGAACTGGCCGTCGCAGCGACCGACGAATTCGGCAACCAGAGCAGCCGGACATTCACCGTCCAGACCGGCACCGGCGACCTCGCCACGCTCGAGCACGACTTCAACGGCAACCGGCTGCGCAAAGGCGACACGAAATATGAATGGGACAGCCTCAACCGCCTGACCGCCGTCCAAAGCGCGGGCTCACCCGTCGAGGGAACGACCCGCAGTGAGTTCGCCTACGACGGCCTCGACCGCCGGGTGGCCATCATCGAAAAAGTCTGGACCAGCGGCGCGTGGAGCACCGTGAGCGACCACAAATATCTCTGGTCCGGCCCCGCCCCCGTCCAGCGCCGCGACGCCACCGGCACGACCGTCGAGCGCGACTACCTGAGCTTTGGCGAGCAGTGGACCGGGACCGCCGACGCTGGAGACTATTTTTACACCTTCGATCACCTCGGCAGCATCCGCGAACTGACCGACAGCACCGGCACCGTCCGCGCGCAATACACCTACACTCCGTTTGGAGAAATCACCAAACTCAGCGGCGACCTCGAAGCCCAGTTCGGATTTACCGGTCATTTCCGTCACCTGCCCAGCGGCCTGCACCTCGCCCTCTACCGCGCCTACGACGCCGAGCTGGGAAGGTGGCTCTCGGCGGACCCGATTGGGGAGGCGGGAGGGTTGAACCTCTACGGCTACGTCGCCAATAACCCAGTGAACTGGATTGACCCGCTTGGACTTGATGTTTGGTATGAGAATACGACGGCGGTAAATGGATGGCATCGAAGAGTGTCTGTTACAGATCCATCCTCTCCGACTGGAAGGACTGGCCAGTCATTTGGACAAAATACTGGCCACACGGGTGAGGGGTCATCCGCAGCCTCAGGCGATGCTCCTGCACCGGGCAAGCCAGGGAGCGGAATCGTCTATCCCGACAACCGTGATCCGGCGACTAAGGAAGTCGAACGTTTCAAAACTACACCTGCCGAAGATAAGGTGATCAAGGATGCCTTAAACAAAGAACTCGGGAACACGGGAAACTATAACCCTTTAAGCAATAGCTGCAGAGACTATTCGAAGGATACGTTCAATCGAATGAAGAAAATGACTGAGGACGCCCGGAAGGCTAAGCCGTAGGTCTCGTTCGTCATGAAAGTCAGATTCGCCTTTGCTCTCTTCTTGGGCGTAGCCATTTGCTCCTGTCGCTCTCAACCAATGGATTTCAATAAGTCATACGACGACCACTTGCAGCAGGTCGAGAAGATGCGGTTCTCAGTGGATGTCATTGAATCGGGCAAACCAGTTTCCTCGAAGGACGACCTTTCGGGCGGCCCGCTTGCGGTAGTGTTGCGGAAGCTTCTCGAAGAAAAGAAAGGCGCTTGGAAGAAGAGTAAGCAAACGTCTTATGCACCGCGTGTCTTGTTCACGGGCCCGAGACTGTCTTTGAATGTTAGGGACGACCTAATGGTGCTGAACATCGAGGTTATCAAAGGAAAGTGGCAGCAGTATGTTTCGACGAGTAGTCCGGGCCAAGTTAGCGAAATCATCGATGCTCTCGGTCGATTGAGGGAGCGGAACGAGGGAGCGGAACGGGGTCGGTCCGAACATCGTAACAAGTCAGGCGCAGAGTGAACGCGGTGAGGTCACGTCTCTTGAAATATGCGAGAGGCCGGAGGGAAAAGGCGAGGGAAAAGGGGTCAGGAGAGAATGGCGCTAAGATAAGCTGGTTTTAGGACGAAACTACTCTGTTGACGCTGTGAGCTTGTGGATTCCATATCGACTCATCGAATCCTTCAATGCCACTTGCCGTCAGGCGTGGCGGCAGGACGGGCAAGAGATGGCACATTTGCCGGAACCGCAGGTGGACATCAGCTTTCCAGAGTAAAAGCATCCCAAAACGCCCTTATCTTAGCGCCATTCGGGTCAGGAGAATATTCTTGCGCTGACTGTCCTCAATATTGAAACAACTCTGATGAACATTTCCGACTGACCACACCGAAGAGCAAGAATATTCTCCTGACCCCTATCCGCCTTGCAACGGACGCCGCCAGCTCGCCGGTGTGAGAGGCCGGGGTCAGAGCTTCAGTATTCAGGATGTTGGCGTGTAAAAAATGGTCAACACTTGAAACATGACGAACATTATCTGGCGAAACTGGGCGATTTCATCGAGGAGCTGAAGACGCCGTACGGGACGACCAAGTTCGCGGCCGGCGAACGGCCCGGTTTCAATAATCAGCCGGACCGACCGCCCGGCCGCTGGGTCGAAGCGGTCGATCCTTTCAACGACCGCGAGCGGATGGAGGCCAATGACAACGCCTTCCCGCAGTATCCCGGTACCCACGATCTGGTGAAGGCCGAGACCGTCAATGACCGGCCCCCGACCACGGTGACCGTGGCCGGGCAGGCCGTCCCCTTCCTGCCCAAGGACGACAACCTGCAGTTCCGCAACAGCTTCTACTGGGACAAGGAACAGATGGCCCATCACGCCGGAGACTATACAAAAGCCACCATCTACAACTGGCTGACCGTCACCGCCGACAAGGTCACTTCCGTCCTCGCCAGCAAAAAGGAGCCTCTGGAGGGCCGGGTCTGGTTCAACTATCCCGGCCAGCGGAGCGCGCATGGCATCGGAACCATCAGCACGCCGGGCAAAATGGTCCGGGCCGTCGAGACCCCGTTCTGCTCTCACAGCCCGCGCTTCCCGTTTGTCGGAAGCGGAAAAGGCGGATACGCTAACAGACATGTCCACCCTTTCTGCCGCTCTTCCCTCCGCTCTGCGCGAGTCGGTGCCGACGGTCGATCAGGTCATGGTCGAGGAGCGCGCCGCCGGTTTCACTAAGCGCAGCATCAAGACCGACTCGAAACTCGCGGGCCTCAAGCTCGCCCTTTCCATGATGGATCTGACCACGCTCGAAGGTCAGGACACGCCCGGAAAAGTCGCTTATCTCTGCCGCAAAGCCATCCGCCCCGCCGAGGCGCGCTATCAGGTGCCGAGCTGCGCCGCGGTCTGCGTCTATCCCAATCTGGTGCGCGCGGCGAAAATGTTTGTCCGCGGTTCCGGCGTGCAGGTCGCGGCGGTCGCGACCGCTTTTCCCAGCGGACAGATGCCGCTGCCCGTGAAGCTGGAGGACACCCGCCGCGCCTGCGAAGACGGGGCCGACGAGATCGATATGGTCATCGACCGCGGCGCTTTTCTGGCGGGCGATTACGCCAGGGTTTCCGACGAAATTTCGGCGGTGAAAACGGTCTGCGGCTCCGTGCATCTGAAGGTCATCCTCGAGACCGGCGAGCTGGTGACCTATGATAACGTGCGCCTCGCCAGCGAGATCGCCATGCGGGCGGGCGGCGATTTCATCAAGACCTCCACCGGCAAGGTGACGCCCGCCGCCACGCTGCCCGTCACGCTGGTCATGCTGGAGGCGATCCGCGATTACTTTTACGCCACCGGCGTACGCATCGGGATGAAGCCCGCCGGCGGCATCAAGACGGCCAAGCAGGCGCTGGCCTACCTCGTCATGGTCAAGGAAACGATGGGCGACGACTGGCTCACGCCTGGTCTGTTCCGCTTCGGCGCGAGCACCCTGGCCAACGATGTCCTCATGCAGATCGCCAAGCTGACCGACGGCAATTACCAGAGCGCCGACTACTTTTCGATGCCCTAGCGCCCCAAGCCATGCCTCGCAAATCCTCTTCCGCCAGTTCGCGGGTGCTGGCTCCTAGCCAGCACCCGGTGCCGCTGCCCCCGGAGGAGCGGCGTCTGAGTTTCGGCGACGGCTGGGCCTACGCTCCGGCCCCTGAGACCGCCCCGGTGAAGATTCAGCCGCGCTATGAGCTGTTCATCGACGGGAAATTCGTGGCGCCGAAAGCGGGCAAATATTTTTCCTCTCACAATCCCGCGACCGAGAAGAAACTGGCCGAGATCGCCCAGGCCGAGCGAGCCGATGTCGATGCCGCCGTCGCCTCCGCCCGTCGCGCTTACGATAAAGGGTGGGGCAAAATGCCGGGCCGCGAGCGCGGAAAATATCTCTACCGGATCGCCCGCCTCATCCAGGAAAAGTCGCGCCAGCTCGCCATCGTCGAGACCATGGATGGCGGCAAGACGATCAAGGAAAGCCGAGACGTCGATCTCCCGCTGGTCGCCGCCCATTTCTTCTATCACGCCGGTTGGGCCGATAAACTGGCCTACGCTTTTCCGGGGCGGACCCCGCGGCCGCTTGGCGTCTGTGGTCAGATCATTCCTTGGAATTTCCCGCTGCTGATGGCCGCCTGGAAGCTGGCTCCCGCGCTGGCCTGCGGCAACACCTGCGTGCTCAAGCCCGCCGAGACGACCTCCATCTCCGCCCTGCACCTGGCGCGGATCTTCCAGGAAGCTGGCCTGCCCGACGGCGTGGTGAACATCGTGACCGGAGCCGGAGAAACCGGTCGCGCGCTCGTCGAGCATCCCGAGGTGGACAAGATCGCCTTCACCGGCTCGACCGATGTGGGCAAGCGCATCGCCCAGTCGCTCGCCGACACGAAGAAAAAGCTGACCCTCGAACTCGGAGGCAAAGCGGCCAACATCATTTTCGATGACGCGCCGATCGACCAGGCGGTCGAAGGCATCGTCGTTGGCATTTATTTCAATCAAGGCCATGTCAGCTGCGCCGGATCCCGATTGCAGGTGCAGGAAGGGGTTTTCCCGACGGTGATCCGCAAGCTGCGCGACCGCATCGCGACGCTGCGGGTCGGCGATCCGCTCGACAAGAATACGGACATCGGCGCGATCAACTCGAAAGAGCAGCTCGAACGCATCCGCGAGCTGGTGCAGAGCGGCCTCGATGAAGGCGCGGAGCTGGTGCAGCCCTCCTGCAAACTGCCGAGCACAGGCTACTGGTATCCGCCCAGCTTCTTTACGGGCGTGACGGCATCGCATCGCATCGCGCGGGAGGAAATTTTCGGTCCGGTGCTCAGCGCCATGACGTTTCGGACTCCGGAGGAAGCTTTCGAGCGCGCGAACAACACCCCTTACGGGCTCAGCGCGGGGGTCTGGACGGACAAGGGCTCGAAGATTTTCAAGATGGTCGGGCAGCTGCGCGCCGGGATTGTCTGGGCGAACACCTTCAATAAATTCGATCCGACCAGTCCTTTCGGCGGGTATAAGGAGAGCGGGTTCGGACGCGAAGGCGGACGGCAAGGGCTCGGCGCCTATTTGCGGTTGAGCTGAAGGAAGGCACCGCCGAACTCACCTCTGGAGCGTCGCTCGTTGCCCGAAATTTTAGGGAAAAAGTCAGGCGGGCCGTCTCACTGCGGTCGGCTCCCTCTCCTCTTAAATTCCGGTCCGATTTTGGGCTAACCATTTTCCATCTTGGCGCTGCCGCCGACACCTCTCGGGGCCGGCATTGACAATTTCCGCTCCTCCGCGCACCACAGAGCGATGACTTTTTCCTCCCGGCCCGGCTTCTCCGCCTTGGGAAACCGCTTTGCGCGACGCAGCGGCATCGAGCTGCTCATGCAGGATCTGGGCGAGGCGCTGGCAGGGGGCGGCTCTCACCTCGCCATGCTGGGCGGCGGAAATCCGGCGGCCATTCCCGAGGTGCAGGCGGCGGTGCGGCGGCAAATGCAAGAGCTGGCGGCGGACGCCGATCGCTTCGACCGGGCCATGCGCATCTACGATCCGCAGCGGGGCAATCCGCGTTTCCTGACCGCGCTGGCGGAACTTTTCAACCGCGAGTGCGGAATGGACATCACGCCGGAAAATATCGCGATTACCAACGGCGGGCAGACGGCCAGCTTCTTTCTCTTCAACCTGCTGGGCGGCCCGGATGAGCAGGGCCGGGCGCGCCGGATTCTCTTTCCGGTCATGCCGGAATACATTGGCTATGCGGAGCAGAGCCTGGCGGAGAATGCCATGATCAGCGCGCCGGCTCACATCGATCTGCACGGTGAAAACCGCTTCAAATACCGGGTCGATTTTTCCGCGCTGCCGTGGGGGGACGACATGGTGGCCGCATGCGTCTCGCGGCCGACCAATCCTACCGGCAACGTGCTCACGCTCGCGGAGCTGCGCGAGCTGCACCGCCACTGCCGCGAGCGCGGAGCCTATCTCATCATCGACAACGCCTACGGCACCCCGTTTCCGAATATCATCTTCCGCGAAGAGGATCCGTTCTGGGAAGAGGGCGTGATCTTGATGTACAGCCTCTCGAAGGTCGGCATGCCGGGCACGCGCACCGGCATGGTGATCGGTCCGCCGGAAGTGACGCGCGCCATCTCGGCCATGACGGCGAACGCGGGCCTGGCCAATGGCACGTTTGGCCAGGCACTGGCGCTGCCCATGCTGGAAAGCGGGGAGCTGCTGCGGCTCAGCCGCGAGGTGATCCGGCCCTTCTACGAAACGCGCTCGCGGCGGGCGCTGGCCATCTTTGAAGCAGCGTTTGCGGGTCTGCCGCTGCGGATGCATGAAAGCGAGGGCGCGCTGTTCTTATGGCTGTGGTTCGCCGGGCTGCCGGTATCGGCGCATGAACTCTACGAACGGTTTAAGCAAGCGGGCGTGCTGGTCGTGCCGGGTCATTTTTTCTTTCACAGCCTGCCGGAGCCGTGGCCGCATACAGAGGAATGCGTCCGGATCAACTACGCCATGGACATCGAGGCCCTGCCCGAGGCGGCGCAGCGGATGGCGGAGGTGGTGCGCTCGCTCTAAACGCCGGGCCGCCCCAAAAAGCGCTGGCTTTTTCCGACTGTTCCGCTACGAGGAAGGGCCATGCAGGAAGTTTGTGGTCGTCGGCTGAGTGGATTCACTCTAGCCCAGCCTTCGCCACTGGGGCATTTGGCGGTCCGGCGAGGCCCGTATTTTCAGCGAACCGGGTCAAAAGGTCTTCACGACCCTACTGAGTCTGGTCGCAGAGTGATTCCAGAGAACGCCGGGCGGTCATGCGGGGCGGGAATTGCGGGGGAAGTTTCAGATCGAGCTGGGCGAGCAGGAGCTTTTGCCCTTTATCGGGCTTGGGATTGCGGGGGAAGATCAGGGGGCACCTGTCGGTGGTCGGGAAGTGGGACGGCCCTCGCGCCGGGTGGCGGGGCGCAGTTGGTCTTTGCGCAGCGAGTAGGTCAGCGCGCCGTCCCCGGCGGTCGCGCGCATGATGCCACTCCTCCCGCCGCCGCAAAATTGTCCGCTCCAGCCCACCGCGCGGCCGAGTGTGGGTCCGGAATGTGGCGCCAGCTCCCGATGGTGTGTGGCGTAACCGTAAGACAGGTTTGCAACCTGTCCGGGCGCAGGCGGCGGGCTCCCTCTCTCCGCCTCGCTGGCGCTCGCCCCCGACAGATTACAAATCTGTCTTACGTTGCTCCGCTCCGTCCGATCGTGGCGCAAATGTTCCGCTTGCCATCCCACCCCGGAGCCGCCAGCTCAAATTTTGGGTTGAGACTGACCGTCCGGGGTGCAGCGTGATACTCCGCAATGTTCAGGGGAAACGGGCTTGGGCACTCGGCATCTGAGCAGCTTGGCCTGGTTTAGGTGGCTTTGACCTCGTCTCTGGAAAAAATGCGTTTCCTCCCCCGGTCCGATTCCCGTCGCACCGGAGCGGTGCAACTGCGAAAAACGGAGCCCTCCCCCATGCACGGCGAGAGCGCGCCGTTCTACTCCGCGCCCTTCACTTCGCTAGTGACCGATGCCTTCCGCGTCAGCCAGCCTAGTTCCTCCAGAGTCTCGGCAAAAATGGCGTTTTGGTGGGGCTTGAAGATTCGGCTGGAGGATTGCACCCACGACTGCGCTTCGTTCCGGTTGTCGTGCGCGAATTCCCACGCGGCATGCGCGAAATAGTAGGCCGGCGTGTCGCTGGGAAATTTGATCGCCTCCAGGCGTTTCGCCGCCACGTCGTTCTGGCCCTCCAGCAGATAGGTCAGGAAAACCTTGTATTCGACGAGTTCCTTCCCATCGGAATCGAGCGGCGCGAGCGCTTCCAGCATGGTGCGGGCCTCCGCGTATTTCTTCTGCTGAAAAGGAATCTCCGTCAGATTGAACTGAGCGGGAAAGAAGGTGGGATCGATCGCCAGCGCCCGCTCGAAATCGGTCTTGGCGGCCTCGTATTGCTCGAGTTCCATGGCGATCGCTCCACTCATATTGGCCGCGGCCGTGGTGCCCGGCTGAATCTTCTCGGCCTCGTCGATCCTCGCCTTCGCCGTCTTCAGATCCTTGGCGCGATAGGCGTTGATCGCCTCGATCATCTTTTGCCGGAAAACGGGTGAGAGTTGCTCCGGTTCCACGCCGCGCAGCGGAAAAAGGGTAAACAGAAACACGAGCGAAGAGACAAGCTGGCGGAGATGCATGTCTCTATTTAGCCGAAAGACGATCGCGAGCAAATGCAGAAACACGGCTCGACATCTCTCCCGGCTCCGGCTTCATGCTGTCGCCGTGAACTACTACTGCTGGAGTCGGCTGACGGCGGCGAAATGGGAGGACGCCTGGCGCGAATCGCTCCTCTATCTCGGCCCGGAACGGCTGGCCGTTTTCATCCTGCCGCCCGGCAATCGCATCCGGATCGAGTGCTATAATCTGAGCGGGACGGAATCCGAAGCGCTCGTCCGCAAATTCGGCGGACGCGCTCGCCGGCAGGCCTCGCTGGCCGGTCAACTGACCAGCGGAAAGCCTCGCGCCCCCCTCCGAATCCGCCAGCGGCTGACCATTCTCGATCGCGAGGAACCGCTCGCCGCCCACGACACCGGCCGGCTGCATATTCCCTCCGGCATGGCCTTTGGCACCGGCGATCACGCCACCACCGCCAGTTGTCTGCGACTGCTGGTCGATGCCACCGAGGGGCTGAAAAAGTGGTCGATGCTCGATCTGGGCAGCGGCAGCGGCATTCTGGCCCTCGCCGCTCGCGGCCTCGGCGCCGCGCCGGTGGTGGGTTACGATCACGACGCCGATGCCGTGCGGGTGGCGCGCGAGAACGCCGAGCGCAACCGGCTGAAAGGCATCGCTTTTTCCCGGCGCGATGTCACCGCCTGGCAACCGACGCGCCACTTCGAGGTGGTGGTGGCCAATCTGTTCTCGCAAGTGCTGATGGAGGCCGCCCCCGCCATCGTCCGGGCGCTCGCGCCAGTCGGGACGCTCATTCTTTCCGGCATCCTGCGCGCGCAGAGA
>JBGTNO010000027.1:0-2266 GCA_041743065.1 Chthoniobacterales bacterium | reverse complement strand
TGGCCGGCGTCTCGCCGGGCGGGCGGGCGGATACCATCCGCCCGAGGACTTCGGCGGGACGCTGCAGCCGACACGCGGGACGCGTGTGCTCCGCGGAAAATACGTTTCGCCTCGCCGACTCGCGGCGGGCCGCTTTAATCTGCCCCCGCGATGCTGAATTACATCTGGCTGGGCCTCATCCTCGCCGCCGTGCTCATCGGCGGAGCGACCGGACGGATGGATGAGGTCACAAAGGGCGCTTTCGACTCGGCCAAGGCGGCGGTCGAACTGGCCATCGGACTGGTCGGTTTCATGGCGCTCTGGCTGGGCATCATGCGGCTGGCCGAGCGCTCCGGGCTCATCCATCTCATCGCGCGGGCGCTGCGCCCAGTCATGCGGTGGCTGTTTCCCGAGGTGCCGCCGGAGCATCCGGCGATGGGGGCGATGATCCTGAATATCGCGGCGAACATGCTCGGCCTGGGCAACGCCGCCACCCCGCTCGGCCTCCGCGCCATGCGCGATCTGGAAACGCTGAATCCTCATCCCGGCACGGCGACCAACGCCATGTGCACCTTTCTGGCCATCAACACCAGCTCGGTGCAGCTCATTCCCGCGACCACCGTCGGCATCCTGGTTGCAGCCGGCTCCATTCAGCCCAACGCCATCATCGGCACGGCGTTTGTCGCGACCATCTGCTCCAGCCTGGTCGGCATCACCAGCGTTAATCTGCTGGAAAAACTGCCGGTTTTTCGCGCGGCAACCGTCGCTAAAATCGAGCCGGTGCGCGGCGACGCGGGGATTTCCGGGGAGGATCTGACGCCGCACAAGCCTCCGCCGATGCCGTGGTGGGGTAACTTTCTGGTCGGTCTGCTGCTGGCATTTTTTGTAGGCGTCTTCGTTTATCTGGTCCGCCCCACCCTCTTCGGCGGCACCCTCGCACCGGAGAAAATGGGTGAACCGTGGGTGGTGCTGGCGATCGGCGCTATTTCGACCCTGGCCATCCCGTTCGTGCTCTCTTTTTTTCCGCTCTACGCAGGCCTTCGCGGCACGGCGGTCTATGAGGAATTTGTCGAGGGGGCGAAAGAAGGGTTCGAGGTCGCCATTCGGATCATTCCGTTTCTGGTCGCGATCCTCGTGGCCATCGGGATGTTTCGCGGCGCGGGCGGGATCGAGATGCTCACCAAAGGCCTGGAGCCGATCCTCTCCTATGTCGGCTTCCCGCCTGACTTGGTGCCGATGGCTTTCATGCGCCCGCTCAGCGGCAGCGGGACGACCGGGCTCTTTGCGGAACTGGTGCAACGGCTGGGACCGGACCACGTGGTCACGCGCATGGGCGCGACGTTTCTCGGCAGCTCGGAGACGACTTTTTACGTGATTGCGGTTTACTTCGGCTCCGTGGCCATCCGGCGCACCCGGCACGCGGTGCCGGCGGGCTTACTGGCGGATCTGGCCGGGCTGATCGCGGCGGTGGTGGTGTGCCGGGTGGTCTTCGGATAAGCGCCCGCTAAATAGAACCCGCTCAGTCTCCCTGAAGACCGTAGCGGCGAGAGAAGGAGCTGCGAGAGGTCAGCCCTGATCCCCTCCCCAACTGCCCGACGATATCCCGCCCCTCGACAAAGTGCGCGCATTCGCGAAAATGACGCCGCACTGTGCCACTGACCGATCCGATCCGCCGCCACCTCGAAACGCACCTCGATTCTTCGCTCGAACTGCTCGAGCTCATGGTCGGGATCAACAGCTTCACCCGGAATCCGGCCGGCCTGATCGAGCTGGCGCACACCACCGCCGCGGCGTTTCAGCCGCTGGGATTTCATGCCGACTTCATTCCGGCGGCCGGCGGCCCTTTCGGCGAGCACCTTTTCCTGAATCGCCCCGGCACCTCCGAGCGGACGATTGCGCTGGTTTCCCACCTGGACACCGTCTTTCCGCCGGAGGAAGAGGCGCGCCACGATTTCCGCTGGCTGGTGGAGGGCGACCGCATCTACGGGCCGGGCACGGTCGATATCAAGGGCGGCACCGTGCTCATCCAAATGATGCTGTCGGCGCTGCAGGCGGCGGCTCCGGAGGATTTTGAAAAGGTGAACTGGCAGGTCATGTTGAACGCGGCGGAAGAGGATTTCTCGTCAAACTTCGCCACGGAAGCGCACGCCCGCCTGCCCGCCGCCACGCTGGCCTGTCTGGTTTTCGAAGCCGGCGGCTGGGACCGGGGGGCGGGCACCGTGGTCACCGCGCGGAAGGGCCGGGCCGTCTATCGCCTCACCACCCAAGGCCGCGCCGCCCACGCCGG
>JBGTNO010000026.1:0-1516 GCA_041743065.1 Chthoniobacterales bacterium | reverse complement strand
CTGATCGATTACTTCTGGAAGACGCACGATCCGACCAATCCCGACGGGGTTGCGCCTGATTTCGGTCAGCCTTACCGGTCCACGATCCTGCCCGCCGGCGAAGAGCAGATGCGTGACGTGCTCGCCTCGAAAGGCGCCGCGCAACGTGAGTTCGACAAACCCATTGAAACCGTCATCAAGCCGCTTGGAAAATTTTACGACGCGGAAGAATACCATCAGGATTATGTGAAGAAAAATCCGAGCAACCCGTATGTTCGGGGCGTTGCCAACGCGAAGCTGAAAAAGCTCGGACTGCAGGTCCAATGATTTGCGGGATCCGGCTCGTCCCCGGTTGCACGGAACCGGTTTTTTATTTCAGGCGCGTTTGAGACCCGGAAGTTAAGCCCGCGCTGTTCCGGGGAACCTGCTGGCGCAGCCGCGAGCAGACCGGGAAGCAGGTCGCCTCGCCTCAGCACCGCGCTCTCCGTGGAAAAGCTTTTGAATTTTGGCCGCTCCCTGCGTAAGTTCGGGCAATCCCATGAACAAATCCTTTTCCCATCTGTCGCCGCGGGCTGCCTTCACCCTCATTGAACTCCTGACCGTCATTGCGATTATCGCCGTGCTGATGGGCCTCCTCTTTCCAGCGATCAGCGGGGTAAAGGACACCGCCAAAAAAGCGCAGGCCAAGAATGACGTGACCGGGATCGTGAATGCGGTGAAGGCCTACTACACTGAATATGGAATGTATCCCGTGGACTCGTCTAGCGGGCCTTATGAAAACAAAAAGGTGGATAAATCGCTCACCGATGTCTTAACAGGAGTCGCCGCCGGCGCCACTCGGAATCCGCGGCGGATTCCCTTTATGGAGATTCCTGCTGCCAAGGGAAGCGGCACCTCTAAGAAAGAGGGTTTGGATGCCGGTAATTTTTACGACCCGTGGGGCAATATCTACGATATCTCTATCGATACTCCCGATTACGATAATGAACTGCCCGACCCGACCGGTGGCACTGCGCTCAATACCGGCACTATTGTCTGGTCCGTGGGCAAAGATGAAACTCTCGCCACCGGGACAAACAAGGGAGACGACGTGTATTCCTGGAAGTAGGCGCGCGTCGGCCCTCCGCTTTTACAGCGGGTCGTCTCGCACGCCAGCACCGTCGGCGTAGTTTGTGACGGAGACGAACCAATCGCCCCTTGAACTCCGGTATTTCCTCCGCGTCTCCGGGCCTTCGCACCTCGGTGTCTCCTCTGTCCCTTCAAATCGCGGAGAGGCAGCTATCTGACTCCCAGCTGGCCAGGGCTATTCGTTTCCGGGTGGGAGAAGCACGGCATTGAGTGAGCCGTCGGCGGCGGGGCGGGGGTTCTGCGGATGTTCGGAGTCGGCTCGGGCGGTGCGGGCGGACTGGATGGCGAGGTAGATCGCTTCCGGCGTGGCGGGCGAGGGGAGCGGGATCTCGCCAGCGTGACCGAAGGCGGCGATGGCATCGCGGATGGCCTCGCGCACGGAAATGGCCAGCATGAAAGGCGGTTCGCC
>JBGTNO010000025.1:0-4074 GCA_041743065.1 Chthoniobacterales bacterium | reverse complement strand
AAAGCCAGCGCCGCCGGGGTCAGCAGCGCCGCGCCGACCGCCTGCACGGCGCGGGCCGCAATGAGTATCTCGATTCCCGGCGCCAGGGCGCAACCCACTGACGCCAGCGTGAAGATTGTCAGACCTTCCAGAAACACCCGGCGCCGCCCCCGCCGGTCCGCCCGCCGTCCCATCGGCACCAGCAGAGCCGCGTAAATGATCGTGTAAGCGTTCAGCACCCAGGCCAGCGTCGTCGGCTCCACCGTCAGAAAATGCGCCCGCAGGGCCGGGAATGCGGCCACCACCACCGTCGCATCCAGCGTGACCATGAAAACGGCGCCGGCCACGATCGCAAAGACGCGCCATCCCTGCGGTCCCAGTCCGTGTTTGTCACTCATGCAGTGCGCGCAGGATGGTCTCGATCTGTCCCCGGTGCAGCCGCGTGTGAAAGCCGGCCATGACATGCCAGCCGTGGGTGTCCATCGGCCCGAACCACGGGTGTGCGTAGCGCGCATTCGTCTCGCGAATTTCCGGCTCCACCTCCTGCAAAGCCGCGCAGGAACGGTCGAAGCCAGCCATCGCCTCCGGACCCGCATCCGGCGAGGGCTTTACGGCTGCCGTGCTGGCCGCTCCCTCCGGCACCCTCCCGGCGGAGAGTTCACGCAGAATGTGCACGACCGATTCATTCACAATCCGAACGTGTTCCAGCGTCATGTAAACCGACCAGAACCGGCTGCTGTCCTCCATTCCGAGAGGCCGCTTGATCAGCACCCTCCGCCGACCCTGCTCCGCGCTGCAGCGTCCGGCCAATCCGAGCAGAGCTGCCCGCTCGCGGACGATCAGTTCCGCCGCTTGACGGCGATCGATTCTCCAGCGCGCCAGGCCGACCATCCTTTTCGCGATCCAAAGTTCAATGGCGGGCAGACCCGCTCCGGGAGCGGCGAGCGGGATGGCAGCGGAATCAGTGGCAGCGTTCATACTTGCAAAATGGAAGCTTTTTACTTTCGGATTGCAAGTGATTATTTCTCGCGGCATATTCCGCGTCATGTCCCGCCTCAGTTCTCCCCGCAAAGCAAAGCCTTCCTCGGCCCGCCGGTCGCCTTGCCCGGTGGCTTGCGCGCTTGATCTCGTCGGGGATCGCTGGACGATGCTGGTCGTCCGCGATCTCGTGCTCGGCGGTTCGCGGTTCAAGGATTTCGCCCGCTCGCCCGAATCCATTCCCACCAACATCCTCGCCGACCGGCTCCAGCGTTTGCGCGCAGCCGAAGTCATTCGCCAGATACCGGCGGCCGACGGCACCCGGCGTCTCGCTTATGAGCTGACCGAAAAAGGAGCAGCTTTGCGTCCGGTGCTCCTTGCCCTGCGCGATTGGGGTCTCGCCTGGGAATCAGGCACCGAGGCCAGGCTGGGCTCCCGCGTTTAGCCTTGCGGCCCGGTGCGGCGCGGACGGATAGTTGGGGGTCTCGTTCCTATGAAAAACGACCGCCTCGACATCCGCAAAACCTACAAACTCTACATCGGAGGGAAGTTCGTGCGGGGCGAGAGCGGGCGTTCACAGCCCGCGCTCAACGCGAAAGAGGTCGCCACGGATAATTTCTGCCCGGCTTCACGCAAGGATTTCCGCGATGCCGTGGTTGCCGCGCGCGGTGTGAAGGACTGGGCCAAAGCGAGCGCTTATCTGCGCGGCCAAGTCCTCTACCGCGCCGCCGAGATGCTGGAAAACCGGCGAGCCGAGCTGTCGGAGGAAGTCACGCGCGCGACCGGCGCCACCGCCGCCCGGGCCGAAGCGGAGGTCGCCGCCTCCATCGACCGGCTCGTTTATTTCGCCGGCTGGACGGATAAATATCAGCAGGTGTTCGGCAGCGTGAATCCCGTGGCCAGCTCGCATTTCAACTTCACCACGCCCGAGCCGACGGGCGTCGTCGTCGTGCTCGCGCCGGATGAACCCGCGCTTCTCGCGCTCATTTCGCTGATTGCACCGGTCATCCTAAGCGGCAACTCCGCCGTCGTGCTTGCTTCCGAGCGTTTCCCGCTGCCCGCGCTGACCTTTGCCGAAATTCTCGCCACGAGCGATCTGCCCGGCGGCGTGGTCAATATCTTGAGCGGCAGCCGGACCGAGCTCGCGCCGCATTTCGCCAGTCACATGGATGTGAACGCCATCATCGACGGAGCCGGCGACGCGGATATTTCGGCGGTGCTGCGCGGCGGCAGCGCGATTAACTTGAAACGCTACGCCCGCAGGGCATTGACCGAAAAAGAATGGGCCAGCGCGAAGGGCGAAGATCCCTACTGGATCAGCGACTCGACAGAATTTAAGACCGCCTGGCACCCCATGGGTGTCTGAACAGGGAAAAATTTAACCACGGAGACACGGAGGCGCGGAGGAGGGAAAAGGGAAGCACTTTTCTTCACCGCCCATCCTTTTGTCTTCTCTCCGTGTCTCCGCGCCTCCGTGGTTCAACCCCCGCCTATCGAAGGTCGGAGAAGAGCTCGGGGTGGCCGTCGGAGGGGAGCAGCTCGCCGCGGTTGGAGCGCCGTTCCATGAAAAATTTGTCCACTTCCTTGTCGTAGGCGACGGGGTATTTGCCGTTGAAACAAGCGAGGCAAAATTCATTTCCAGACAGATTCGTCGCCTCGATCATCGACTCGACAGAGAGGTAGCCGATGCTGTCCGCGCCGAGATATTCGCGGATCTGATCGAGCGAGCACTGGTTCGCCAGCAGATTGGCTGGATCGGGAAAATCAATGCCGTAATAGCAGGCGTGCATGTGCGGCGGGCAGCTGATCCGCATGTGCACCTCGGCCGCGCCGGCCTCGCGCAGATTGACCACCCGGGCGCGCGCGGTGGTGCCGCGGACGATGGAGTCATCGACCACCACGACGCGTTTGCCGCGCACGGATTCCTTGATGAGATTCAGTTTCACCCGCACGTTGAAGTCACGAATGAGCTGCGTCGGCTGGAGAAAGGTGCGGCCGATGTAGTGATTGCGCACAAAAGCGTGGTCGTAGGGAATGCCCAGCTCCTCCGCGAAGCCCATCGCCGCGTAGTTCCCCGAATCCGGGACCGGCACCACGACGTCCGCTTCCGCCGGATGCAGCCGGGCCAGTTGCCGGCCCATTTCGACGCGGATCTTGCTGACGTTCCGGCCCATGATGACGCTGTCGGGACGGGCGAAATAGACATACTCGAAAATGCAGAAAGCCCGCTGCGCCTGCTCGGCGAAAGGCCACTCGCTGCGGATGCCGTCCTCGCTGATGATGATGACTTCGCCCGGCTCGATGTCGCGGACGAACTCGGCGTGGATCAGATCGAAGGCGCAGCTCTCCGACGAGAGCACCCAGCCGCCCTCGTCCAGCTTCCCGAGCGAGAGCGGCCGGAAACCGTAGGGATCGCGCACGCCGATGACCTGTTTCTCGCTCATCATGACGAGGGAAAAGGCACCCTCGATTCGCCGCAGAGCGCCGAGCGCATTGCCGCTCGAGTTCGGCTGGGCCAGCAGGTGGAGGATGATTTCGCTATCGACTGACGTCTGGAAAATGGAGCCTTGCGCCTCGAGTTCGGCGCGCAGCAGGGCGGCGTTGGTCAGGTTGCCGTTGTGCCCGATAGCAATCTGGCCGCGCTGGCAATCGACCATCAGCGGCGCGGCGTTTTTCAAGTTGCTTGAGCCGGTCGTGGAATAGCGGACATGTCCGATGGCGCGGTCGCCTTTCAATCGCTCCAGATCATCCGGCTGGAAGACCTGCGCGACCAGACCCATGCCCACATGGCGCACGAACTGGCTGGCCGGCCCGCTGGCCGTGACGATGCCCGCGCTTTCCTGTCCGCGATGCTGCAGCGCAAACAGGCCGTAGTAAGTGAGCACTGCCGCGTTGGGATGACCATAGACGGCGAAGACGCCGCATTCGTGCTTGGGATGGTAGGAATCGCTCACGGATTAGTTGGCCTGCATGGCGGCGGCGATCGATCCATACCACGTCTCGCGCAGCCGCGCGACCTCCCAGGTGAATTCACGCCCGCCCGCGCGGATGACCAGGTCCGTGCCGCCGGTCGTGCCGAGATCATAGACCGGCAGCCCGCGCGCCGCGCCTTCGCGC
>JBGTNO010000024.1:0-2540 GCA_041743065.1 Chthoniobacterales bacterium | reverse complement strand
GAGTGGGGGAGGGAGTAGCCTGGGCGGTGGCCAGGGTGGTGGTGGGCTCGATCGGGTCCGGAGGGGGGGTCGGATCGAGGCGGACGAGTTCAGCGGTGGGCGCGGGCTTCGGCGTGGCCTGCGGGGTGATCTCGGTGTCCTCGCGGGCGATGGAAACGCGGGATTGAGCCTTGCGGGCCACATATTGGCGGAGCGCGGTGTCGGTCTCGGACGCCTTGGTCAACGGGACGCCGGCGGCGACGTTCAGCTCGGCGGGCGGGGCGAGGCTGAAGGAGCCCTGGCCCTGCTTGAGCGTGTAGCTGCCGTAGAGAATGGGCACGGCGGTGAACATCACGCGGCCATCCTGGAGGCGCTCAATATGGATGATGGCGGACAGATCGAGCGAGCGCTGAAAACGCAGGTCCAGCCCGGGCGTGAGCATGGTTTTCAGAATCCCGGTGGACTCGGGCTCGGCGGGATAGACATGCTCGAGCACGACCCGCGGATAATCCTCGGGCACGGCGAGAGCGACGTAGCCGCTGGGAAACATGGTCTCGGCGCTGAGCGGGAACGACTCGACGATGTTGAAGCGGCCGATGACGTAGGGCACGAGCTTCTTGGTTTCCCGATAATTGCGGAGGTAGTTCCGGAGCAGCGTCTCGTTCTCGCGCTTGAGCTCCAGGGCGGTGAAGAGGGCGTAGCGGTCGTAGAGTTTCTCGGGGTTCAGGAATTCCCCGGCGGGGGCGCTGGTGACCTGGAACTGCTTGGGCGGCTCGATCTTATCCAGCTTGCGGAGGAGGGCGTAGCTCTTGGGATCTTCGGGATGGCCGAAGATGCGATAGGTGCCCAGCCAGGCCGCGAAGGCGGCGCCGATGAGGAGCAAAATAAAGATGGTCCAGCCGAAGAGGCTGTCCTTCTCGGGTCGGCCGGTGTCGTGTCCGCGGATGAAATCGTCGTCCATGAAAAACTGCTCCCGGAGATTGTGCGGCGGGAGCGGTAAGCGCTAGGCGTCGGCGTGGGCGGGAGCTTCGAAAGAAGTGCCGCAGCCGCAGCTGCGCACGGCGTCGGGATTGACGATGCGGAAGCCGGTCCCAGCCAGGTCGTCGCAGTAATCGAGGGTGCAGTCCGCGAGGTAGCGGTGGCTCTCGGGATCGACCATGACGCAGGTGTCGCCCTCAGTCACCACTTGGTCCTCTGGCTTCGGCTGATCGATCTTCATGCCGTACTGCAGGCCGGCGCAGCCTCCTTTTTCCACGAAGAGGCGGAGGCCGCTGCCCGCTTCCGCCGCCTGTTCGCGCAGGAGGTCGCGAAGGTGTTTGACGGCATTCCCGGTTACGTTGATCATTTCCGGCTGAACTTATCCAAAGGGATGTTTGAAGTCAAACGACGCGAGACCGATCGGAGAAAATTTACGGGACTTGCCGGGTCGCGCGTCTCCGGCGGTGGGCGGATGGCATGAGCCGGATCCATTTGCTGGCGGACGAGGTGGCCAGCCAGGTGGCGGCCGGGGAGGTGGTGGAGCGTCCGGCATCGGTGGTGAAGGAGCTGGTGGAAAACAGTCTGGACGCGGGGGCGCGGAGGATCGAGGTGATGATCCGGCGGGGCGGACGGTCGCACATCCGGGTGGTGGACGACGGCACGGGGATGGATCGGGATGACGCGCTGCTCAGCCTGGAGCGGCACGCCACGAGCAAGATCCGCACGGGCCGGGATCTGGCGGCGATCCGAACGCTGGGTTTCCGCGGGGAGGCGCTGCCGAGCATCGCCAGCGTGTCGCGGTTCCGGCTGGCGACGCGGGAACCGGCGAGCGTGGCGGGCACGGAGATCGTGGTTTCGGGCGGGAAGATCGAGGCGGTGCGGGACGGCGGGGAGGCGCCGGGAACGCAGATCGATGTGCGCTCGCTCTTCTACAATCTGCCGGCGCGACGAAAATTCCTGCGGACGGAACGGACGGAGACAAGCCACGTGGAGCATCTGGTGCATCTGCAGGCAATCGGGCATCCGGAGGTGGCGTTCACCCTTCTGATTGACGACCGGGTGGCGCTGCAATTGCCGCCGGCGAAGTCGCTGCTCACGCGGATTCGCGATTTAAACGGCCAGGAGGCCGCGGCGCAGCTCCTGCCGCTGGCGGGCGCGGAACGCGACGGGATTCGGGTGCGGGGCTACATCGGGAAACCGGGGGTGAGCCGTTCTTCGCGGAGTGAGCAGATCGTTTTCCTGAACGGACGCGCGATCGAGAACGCGACGCTGAACTACGCTTTGCGGGAGGGGTATCACACCGCGCTGATGAAGGGGCAGTATCCGGTGACGTTTCTGTTTCTGGAGATGGATCCGGCGCGGGTGGATGTAAATGTGCATCCCTCGAAACGCGAGGTGCGCTTCCGGGATCCGCAGGGCGTGAAGGAGGCGGTGGTGCGCGCGGTGGCGGAGACCTTGGAAGCCGGGCGCCAGAGCTGGCGGGAGCAGTTTGAGAGAGGCGCGGGCGCCGCGGAAGAAAACAGGGAAACAGCGAAAATGCCGGAGACGAGGCATTTCGCGGCGGAACCCGCGGAACTCGTGCC
>JBGTNO010000023.1:0-4790 GCA_041743065.1 Chthoniobacterales bacterium | reverse complement strand
TTCCGCGCGCGCGAGTAATAGCCGAGTCCTTGCCACGCGTGCAGCGCCTCGTTCTCCCCGCCGGCGGCGAGCTGGGCAAACGTGGGGAAACGCTGCATCCAGCGCTCGAAATAGCCGGTCACCGTGGCCACCTGCGTCTGCTGGAGCATGATTTCCGAGACGAGGATGGCGTAGGGATCGCGGGTGCGCCGCCAGGGCAGATCGCGGGCGTGCCGGACGAACCAGCGGGTCAGGCGCGCTCGGAACCGGGAGGCGTTTCCAGCGGGTTGGAGCGGGTTCGGGCGCGGCAAGATGGGGCAGCTTCCGCGCGGGGTTGCGAACGGGCAAGCGAATCTCTTTGACTTCGGGGCGTCAGTTCGCAAGCTCGGGGCATGATCTTTCGTCGGCTTCTTTTTCCGCTTCTTGGCTGTGCTCTCGTTCTATCGCTCGCTGGCTGTGCCAACAAGAAAGGCCAGGGCGAGGGGGGCGCGTATGCGGGTTCGGACGGGGACTATGTGAGTGGAACACCGCTGCCGGAGCGGCAGGATGGCGTGTCGTTCCTAAGCGATAATGTCGATAAATCGAAGTTCACCCCGGTCTATTTTGGCTTTGACAGTTATTCGGTCGAGGGCTCGGAGACGGACAAGGTGGAGCTGGTGGCGGAGTCATTGCGCGGCTCGGGGGCCACGGTTATCATCGCCGGTTTCACCGACGAGCGGGGGACTGAGGAATATAATCGCTCCCTCGGCGAGCGGCGGGCGCAGGCGGTGCGCGAGGAACTCATTCAACGCGGGGTGAATCCGAATAATCTGCAAACGGTGAGCTTCGGCGAGGAAATGCCAGCGGATCCGGGCTCGGGCGAGGGCGCGTGGGCGGCCAATCGCCGGGCGGAATTTGGCGTGGTTCGCTAGTCCGCTGCGGGCGGCCCCTCTTTTTCCGTGCTGGCCTACTACCTGCACCATCTCGATCCCTTCATCTGGGACTTCGGAAACGGGTTTGGGCTGCGCTGGTACGGCATGGCCTATGTGCTGGCCTTTGTCTGCGGTTTCCTGCTTTACCGGCATCTGGTGCGCCGGGGCTACTCGGATATGCGGGAGGAGCAAGTGGGGGATTTCATCACGTGGGGCGCGGTCTTCGGCGTGATGCTGGGCGGGCGGCTCGGCTACCTGCTCTTTTATGTGCCGCACGAATTTCTGCGCGATCCGCTCCTGCTTTTCAAGACGCTGGGCGGCGGCATGTCGAGCCATGGCGGCATGATCGGGCTGATTCTCTTCACGCTTTATTTCGCCTGGCGGCATAAACTTTCGTGGCTGAGCATCGGCGATAATCTCTGCGTGGTGGCGCCGATCGGGCTGTTCTTCGGGCGGGTGGCGAATTTTATCAACGGCGAGCTCTGGGGCCGCGAGGCGAACGTGCCGTGGGCGGTGCGGTTCCCGCAGGAAATGAGCGGCCTGCCGAGCCGCGCGGTCATCGCCGGCGATCCGATGGTGCGGGAGCGGCTGAGCGAGATCCTGCCGCCGCGCCATCCCTCGCAGCTCTACGAGGCCTTGCTGGAGGGGGTCGTGCTGTTTCTGATTCTCTGGGGGCTCCGCCGCCACGGCCGGATGCCGCGCGGGGTGCTGACCGGGCTTTTTTTTGTTTGCTACGCCATCCTGCGCATCATCGGCGAAATCTTCCGCGTGCCCGACAGCGCCTGGGCGGTGGGCGCGCTGTCGGCCGGACAATTTCTCTCGCTCTTTCTGGTGCTGATCGGGATTTGCTTTATCGTCACGGGGCTGCGCCGCCCGGTTTACGAGCCGGCCAACCGCCGCGCTGACTCATGAAAATTCTCTCGCTGGTGGTTGGAATGTGGATCCTGGGGGCCGGGTCGCTATTGGCCCAGACTGAGGCGGCGCCCGTGGTGGAGACTTCGCGCCTGCCGGTGCCTCGGGCCGAATATTTGCGGATGGGCGACACGTTTTTCACCACGCTGCGGAAGGGCGATGTGAGCGAGGCCTTCGATGCGCTGACCAGAAACAGCGAGCTGGCCGCCAAGACCGCGGAAATGGACGGCCTGAAGGCGAAGACGCGCCAGGGCATGGCTCTGATCGGCGGCGTCACCAGTGCCGAAGTGGTGGCGATCGATCCGGTGGGATCTCGCCTTGTGCGGGTGACCTACCTCGCCTACGGCAGTAAATATCCGCTACGTTGGCTGCTCTATTTTTATCAGGTGAATGAGGTGTGGCGGCTGATCGATCTGCGGGTCGATGACAGCCTGGTGCGCATGTTCGGCGACCGGGAAGAAAAGCCATGACCTGGCCGGCACCGGGCGGACCGATCGCCCGGGCGCTTGCTTTCGTCCGCTTCTCGCACACGGTCTTCGCGCTGCCTTTTGCGCTGGGATCGATGATGGTGGCGGCGAAGGGCTGGCCGAGCGGGCGGATCTTCGGGTTGATTGTCCTGGCCATGGTTTTCGCGCGCACGGCCGCCATGGGCTTCAACCGGCTGGCCGACTGGCAGATCGATCAACGCAACCCGCGGACGGCGGAGCGGCACAAACTGGTTTCGCGGGCGGTGGCCATCGAGCTCACCGTCGCGAGCGCGGGAGCTTTTGTGGTGACGACCTTTTTTATCAACCCACGGTGTTTCGCGCTCTCGCCGGTCGCACTGGCGATGGTATTTTTCTATTCGCTGACCAAACGTTTCACCGATTTCACGCAGCTCTTTCTCGGGTTGGCGCTGGCGGTCTCGCCGGTGGGCGCCTGGCTGGCGGTGACCGGAGCCTTCGCCTGGCCGCCGCTCTGGCTGGCGCTGGCGGTCCTGCTATGGGTGGCGGGATTCGATCTCATCTATGCGACGCAGGATTTCGAGTTCGATCGCGCGGCGCGGCTGCGCTCGATGGTCGTCTGGCTGGGCGTGCGGCGCAGCTTGCGCGTGGCGCAGCTATTTCACGCCGCCATGTTTGGGCTGTTGATCGTTTTTGGGGTGATCGCTCATTTAGGGCCAGTTTACTACGTGGGGCTGGCCGCGATTCTCCTGGTCCTGCTCTACGAGCACCGCGTGGTCCGAAGCGGGGATTTGAGGGCGATCAATGCCGCCTTCTTCCAGGCCAACGCCTGGGTGGGAGCGATCTTTGTGGTGGCGACCGGGCTTGATCGCATCCTCTGAAATCCCAGAGTCACGGAGAGAAATAAACCGTGAGTAAACCTTTCTTCCTCTCCGTATCTCCGCGTCTCTGTGATTAATCCATCTCTTCGGCGTCTTCGGTGAGATCTTCGCGCTCCTGGCCGGTGGAATGCTCGGCTTCGGCCTGCTTTTCTATCTGCTGGCGGGTGGTCTCGTCGAGATCTTCGCCGGCTGAGGGCTCGGATTCTTCCATGCGGCTCTTTTGGTCGTCGGTCATGCTCTTGATTCGCGGCTAGGTGTGCGCGAGGATGGCCCGGTATTCCGCGGCAGTCAGCGGGATTACGGAAAGGCGGGACTGCCGGACGAGCGGAAGGGTTTTCAGCGCGGGGTCGGCTTTGATGGTTTCGAGGGTGACGGGCTTCCGCAACGCTTTGCCGGGCACGAGGCGCACGCTGACCCATTTCTGGTCGTCGGCGGTGGGATCGGGGAAAGCGGATTTCTCCACTCGGGCGAGGCCGACGACGGCCTTTTCGGAGACGCTGTGGTAGAAGAGGACGGTGTCGCCTTTTCTCATGGCCTGGAGGTTGTTCCGCGCCTGGAAATTGCGCACGCCGGTCCAGTCGGTGCCGCCCTCGCGCACGAAATCGCTCCAGGAATAGGCTTCGGGTTCCTGTTTCACCATCCAGTATTGCTTCATGCGGCGGGAGGGTAGCACGCGGAGGCGCGGAGAGCGCGGAGGTTTTTTCCGGTTCTCAGTGGGACTGGGACGGGCTAGGTTGACGCCGCTCATGGCTGAACGCGCCCAATTCGATCACTACGAGGTGCTGACGCGCGACGACGGTTCGCTCTGCGAGCTGGGGCGCGGCGCGATGGGCATCACCTATAAAGCCTTCGATAATAACCTGCGGGTGCCGGTGGCGCTCAAGGTGATCAATGCCGGGCAGCTCGATCACGAATCGGCGCGCTCGCGGTTCATCAGCGAAGCGCGGGCGGCGGCGCTGCTGCGGCACCGGCATGTCGCGTCGGTCTTTCATCTCGGGATCGAGGACGAGACTTATTTCTACGCGATGGAATTCGTGGATGGGGAGACGACGGAGGAGCTGGTGCGGCGCGAGGGGCCGCTCTCGGCGGGACTGGCGCTGAGCCTGACCATGCAGGTGACGCGGGCGCTGACGGCGGCGCAGCGGCACCAGCTGGTGCACCGCGACATCAAGCCGGCGAACCTGATGCTGGTGACGGAGGACGAGGAGGTCTGTGTGAAGGTGATCGATTTCGGCCTGGCGAAATCGGATCGGCGGGAGGCCAGCCCGGAGGCGCTGCAAACGGTGGCGGGGTTTGTCGGGACGCCGCATTTCGCCAGCCCGGAGCAGCTGGAGGAAAAGGCGATCGATGTGCGCTCGGATTTGTATTCGCTGGGGGCGACGCTCTGGTTTTTGCTCACGGGCAAGCCTCCTTTTGCGGGAACGCTGGCGCAGGTGATCCATCAGCAGCTCTCGAAAGCGCCGGATCTGGCGGCGCTGGAGCACGTGCCCCAGGAAGTGCGGGCGGTGCTGGCGAGGCTGCTGGCGAAGGATCCGGCGCGGCGATTCCAGACCCCGGCGGAGTTGCGGCGGGAGCTGGAGCGCATCCGGCCGCATCTTCCCGCCGGCCCCGAGCGCGTCGGCGAGGCGGAAGCGGTGGACGCGCTGGAGGAGGAGCACGCGCGG
>JBGTNO010000022.1:0-14150 GCA_041743065.1 Chthoniobacterales bacterium | reverse complement strand
ACTGAGCGCAGCCAGCGAGGCCAAGGGCAACCGCTATCACGGCGAAAGCGGACAATGGGTTGGATAGAGTGGGAGTTTTCACAATTACCGTAATTGCAATAGCAGTTATCCTGCCCGCCGGGCTGCGGTGTGTGTATTTCTCGCAAGTTTCCCGATGGAGAGCGACTGCAAAAATTACGCGGAAAATCAGCGCGGACTTGCCAAGGCGGCCCGCTCGCGACAACTCTCAAGCGATTTATGCGGACTCGAGGGAAGACCCAGCTCTGGACTATCCTGATGGATAAAGTCAGGATGTTGCGCACGGCCCGCCGGCCTCGGCAGGCGTGGCCGGTGGCGAAGCATTGCCTGACGCTCGCGCGGGAAGTGTTTGAACCAGAAGATATCCGCATCTGCCACACCCTGGAGTTGATGGGAGACCTGGCGCTGGAGCTCAACGAGACGGAGACGGCGCTGGAACATTACGCCGAGAGCTACGCGCGCTGCGCGGAGACGAGCGATCCGGACCGGCGGGCCAGGCTGGCGGGCTTGCTCGGCTCCATCCATCGCTCGGCGGGCGATAATGCGAAAGCGGCCCGCTATCTGAACGAATCGCTGGAGGCGCAGAAAGCGACGGGGGCGGAGAACCACCTCGACCGGGCGGGCATCGCGAACAGCCTGGCTCTGATCGCGCTGGAAAGTGGCGATCTGGAGTCCGCCGAGCAGCGTTACCGCGAGGCGCTGGAGAGCTGCCGTGAACGCGGGGCCGCCGGGGAGGAAGACGCGGCGGTGATCCTGAACAACATCGGCATTCTTTATTTCAACGCGGACCGGCTGGACGAAGCGGAGGCCATCCAGCGGGAGGCGCTGAAGTTGCGCGAGCAACGGCGGCCGCCCGACCCGGCGGCAGTGTCGCAATCGGCCAGCAACCTGGCGGCGGTGCACCACGCTCAACGTCGGCACCCGGAGGCGGAGGCGCTCTACGAAAAAGCGATCAAGCTGGTGGAGGAAGCCGGCCTGCCGGGCTCGGGCGACTTCGTGGTGACGCTGCAGAATTTCTCCCAGCTGCTGCGCGAATCCGGGCGAAACCGGCAGGCCAAGGCCATCGAGGGCAAGATTGCCCGTCTGTCCGGTGCGGCCGCCTGAAAGCGGCTCGTGATTGCGGACTTGCCCCCGCCGCGCCGCTTCTGAAATTCTCTCCCCCCCCTCTCCTCATGGCTCAACAGACCCTAGCTCAGAGCGCAACCTTGCGCGGGACCGCTCTCCACACGGCCAGCGCGGTTATTTTGACCATTCATCCGGCGCCGGTGGATTTTGGTTTCAAGTTCAAGCGAATTGATCTGCCGGACGAACCCACCATCGACGCATGGGTCGATAACGTGAAGACGGTCGAACGTTCCACCACGCTCGGCGAAGGCGGCGTAAAGGTGCACACCGTGGAGCATGTGCTCTCGGCGCTGGCCGGCATGGGAATCGACAACGCACTCATCGAGATGGACGCCAACGAGCCCCCGATCGGCGATGGCAGCTCGCTTCCGTTTGTCGAGCTGGTGAAACAGGCGGGCGTGAAGGAGCAGGAGCTGCCGCGGAAGGAGTTCACCGTGCACGAGCCGATCCATGTGGAGACGAAGAGCGGCTCGATCATGACGATCGTCCCCGACACGAAATTCCGCGTCTCCTGCACCAACGTGGGGCCGGAGGGGCGTTTCACGCAGTATTACTCCACCGAGATCACCCCCGAGATCTACGAGAAGGAACTCAGCCGGGCGCGGACTTTCGTTTATTACGAGGATGTGAAGCCGCTCATGGACAAGGGCCTGATCAAAGGCGGCAGCCTGGAAAACGCCGTCGTCATTCGCGGCGAATCGATTTTGAGCAAGGAGCCGCTGCGTTATCAGGACGAATTCGTGCGCCACAAGATTCTCGATATCGTGGGCGATCTCGCCCTGTTTGGGCGTCGGATCAAAGGGCACGTCATCGCCGTGCGGCCTGGCCACGGCGTCAACACCGAGATGGCGCGCGCGTTGCAGAAGCAGTTTGCCAGCGTGAGCGCGATGATCCCGGCGGTGAAGATCCCGAAGGGAGGCTCGGTCATGGACGTGAACGAGATCATGACCATCCTGCCGCATCGGTATCCGTTTCTGATGGTCGATCGCATCGTCGCTTTCGATGGCGACACCAAATGCACCGGCGTGAAGTCGGTCACGATCAACGAGCCCTATTTTCAGGGCCATTTCCCCAGCCATCCCGTCATGCCCGGCGTGCTGCAGCTCGAAGCCATGGCCCAGGTGGCCAGCGTCCTCGTTCTCTATAAGACCGGCAACGTCGGCAAGGTGGGCTATTTCATGAGCGCCGACTCGGTGAAATGGCGCAAGCCGGTCGTGCCCGGCGACACCGTTTTCATCCATGTGGAATTGAAACGCACCCGCAAGATTGGCTCAAAAGCAGTCGCGCACTGCGTGGTCAACGACGAGATCGTCTCGCAGGCCGAGATGACTTTCGGAATCATTGACGTATGAGCCAGATCCACCCCACGGCCGAGATTCACTCCGGCGCGGAGCTGGGGCACGATGTGGTCATCGGGCCCTACTGCGTGATTGGAAGTAAAGTGCGGCTCGGCGAGCGTTGTGTGCTGCGCAATCACGTCAGCATCGAAGGGCCCTGCGTGATCGGACCGGAGAACGAATTTTTTCCCTTTGCCTGCATCGGGCAGCGCACCCAGGACCTCAAATACGACGGCGAGCCGACCCATCTGAACATCGGAGAGCGCAATTGCTTCCGCGAGTTTGTCACCGTCCAGCGCGCCACCGCTCCGGGTTCGGTCACGACGATCGGCGGCTTCGGTAACTTCCTGGCCTACACCCACATCGCGCATGACTGCACCGTCGGCGATCACGTTATTTTTTCAAACAATGGCACCCTGGCCGGCCACGTCGAAGTGGGCGATTACGCCATCATTGGCGGGCTGACCGCCGTGCATCAGTTCTGCCGGATCGGCGTTCATTCCATCACCGGCGGCTGCTCGAAAATCGTGCAGGACGTGCCGCCCTACATGATCGCCGACGGCAACCCCGCCGAAGTACGCAGCATTAATAAAGTCGGCCTCGAACGGCGCGGCTTTTCCGCGGAAGCCATCAAGCACATCCGCCGATGCTTCCGGCTCATCTACCGCAGCGACCTCAACCTGAAACAGGCGCTGGAAGAGCTCCGCGAGCTCCCCTCCTCCCCCGAGATGGAAGCCATCCTCGCCTTCGCCGAGACCAGCGAGCGCGGGCTGATCCGGTAAACTCCCGACCTGAAAGCCGGATTCCACCGCAAATGGATCTTCTCCATTTTACCCAGAAAATTCGAACGAAAGCTTCCAAGGGCGCAGTCTGGAAAAGTCTCACCGACCCGGAACTGGTCGCCCGTTACCATGTCGCCCGGCTGCAAACGCTCGATCCGAGAGTGGGCGGGAAGCTCATCTACGGGGAAGCCGGTCGCGCAATGATCACCGGAACGATCATTGAATGGCGGCCAGAGGAGAAGCTCTCCCACACCTTTCGGTTTGATCCCCTCGCCCATCCTGGAACCGGGAAAGACGAAGAGACACTCGTCACCTACCTCATCCGAGAGGAAGGAAAGACGGCGATCCTGTCCCTCACGCACAGCGGCTTCGAGGTGGACAACCAAACCCGCGCCAACATCACGGCCGGTTGGCCCGTAATTTTATCCCGGCTCGAGAGCTGCCTGCAGGAGGAATATTGCCGCCACCTCTCGCGAATCACCGGAAAAACCGCTTGACCATCCCGGCCCCACCTACCACCTTAGCGCCCCCTAATTTTCCGGGAAGAATCGCCATGTCCAAAGTCTGCGCCATCACTCATGCCAAAGTATCACGAGGCAGCGTCATCCACCGTCGTGGTATGGCCAAGAAGAAGGGCGGCGTCGGCCGTCACGTCACGGCCAACACGCCGCGCACCTTCACGCCCAATTTGAAAAAGCGCCGCCTGTGGGTGCCCGAACTCAAGAAACACGTCACGGTGAAGCTGACGGCGCGCGCAATTAAAACCGTGAACAAAAACGGGGTCTATGCCACGCTCAGCAAAGCGGGGTTGATTTAGCCCGACCTTTTAGCCGTATTTCCGCTCGCCTTTTCAGCAGCCCTCACCGTTCCAAAAATCATGTCCTTCAGCGTAGAAAGTAAAAAATCCGGGAAGACCTATTTCCTCCACGAACGCAAGCAGACGCTCAAGGGCGGCCAGACCGTCACCCTTTATTACTTTGCGGGCGAAGCCAAAGAAGGCGCCATTGATGCCCTGCCCGCCGGCTACGAAGTCTCCGAGAACACCAAGACCGGCCTTCCTCTCCTCAAGAAATCGGCGAAGTAACGTCTCGTATTTCAAGAAAATTTCCGGCGGCCCGAGTCCCTGACTCCGGCCGCCGGTTTTGCGTCCATGAGCCATCAACCCATTCCTGCCAGCATTCTCACCGGCTTCCTTGGAGCCGGCAAGACGACCCTGCTCAACTACATCCTGCGCGAGCAGACGAAGTATCGTTTCGGCATCATTGTGAACGAAATCGGCGAGATCGCGATCGATGGCGATCTCGTCCAGCACCAGCGCGATGAGATCATCGAGGTGAGCAACGGCTGCGTCTGCTGCACGGTGCGCAAGGATCTGGTCAAGGGCGTGCGGCAGCTCGTGAAGCGGGGCGGTTTCGACTACCTGCTCATCGAGACCACCGGCATCGCCGATCCCGGGCCGGTCGCCCAGACCTTTCTGAATATCCCGCAGCTTCAGCAATACGCGCGGATGGATTCGATCATCACCGTCATCGATGCCGAGAATATCGAGCGCCAGCTCGGTGACTCCGAGGTGGCCGAAGCCCAGATCGTGATGGCGGATTTCATGCTGCTCAACAAGACCGACCTCGCTGGAGAAAAGCAGCTCGACGCCATCGAGGCCAGACTGCGCGAGCTGAATCCCCAGGCCCGCATCTTCCGCACGAATCAAGCCCAGGCCAATCTGGGCGAGCTGCTCGACATGCACGCTTTCGCCGTGGACCGCAAGCTGGAGGTCGATCCGCGGTTTCTCGACGAGCTGCGCGAGCGGGTCCACGCCGACCTCGAAGCGTGCTCGATCACGCTCGACCGTCCGCTCAATCTCGACCGCTTCGAGCGGTTCGTGCAGCAGCTCACCGACGACCAGCAGATCTTCCGCTCGAAAGGTTTCCTCTGGATCGAGCAAAATCCGCGGCGAGCCGTCTTCCACGGCGTGAACAACCGTTTCACCGTCTATTGGGACCGGCTCTGGGAGAAAGAGGAAACCCGGAGCAGTCGCATCGTCTTTATCGGGAAAAATCTCGAGCGTAGAGCGATCGAAGACGGGCTGGCCAGTTGCCAGGTGTAACCCGGCGGTCGATCGGGCCAGTGGATGCGGGTGCGTTTTCCCGGGAACACACCTCCGGCGCGAAGCGCTTCAGGTGTGTTCGGCGGGGTGGACCTAGCGACCGACGGGACGTCCGCGCTGGTAAATCAGCCAGAGATTGCGTATGTAGATGAACCACCCGGTCGCCTGCCCCAGCACTCCCACCACGTCCACCCGCCACAGGAAGTAAACAATCAGTAACGAAGAGCCCGCCAGACTCATCCACCAGAAGACGGTTGGCACCACCGACTGGCGCTGCTTCTCGCTAGCGATCCATTGCACGATCATCCGCCCGGTGAAGGCCAGCTGGCCCGCCAAGCCAAGCGTCACCCAGAAAATACCGGTCGTGCTGGTGATATCGAAGAACCGAAAAAACCACCCGCCTTTCGCGCGCCGAGTCTCATTGCGAGCCACCTCGCGAGCGAACTCATCGGGCGTCTGCAGAATATTCCGGCCGTTTTTCTTGAAGTGGAATCGCAGACCGGTCGGGGTCTCCACGACTTGAAGCGTCGAAAGACGATCGCTCAGCCGGAAAGTCCGGTTCGCCTCCGCGTCACTCGTGGAAAGCCGTTTATAAAACGTCAGCGTCGTCCACACCGAAGCCAGCATCAGCACGACGAGGAGCACCGAGGCGGCGATCCGAATACGGGGAAGCTCCATGCGACCGCCGATCATGCCGGGGCGCACCTCAACTGTCTATCTCCGGGGGCCGACTTAGAACCCTCCGCGCGCTCGCGGCTCCCGTTCTTTCGTCGTGCCCGTGCTGGGCAAAGTGACGAACGGCCCACCCTCCAGCGGCGCCGGATTGGTGAAAGCCACCTCTGGCACCTCGCTCGATTTCCCTTCCAGCGGAAAATCCTTCCGCAGCGGAAAATAGGGGTAGCCGTCCCACATGAGGATCCGGCGCAGATCGGGATGGCCGCTGAAGCTGATCCCCATCATATCGTAAATCTCGCGCTCATGCCAATTGGCCGTCGGCCAGATCCCGGACACGGTTGGCACGCTGAGATCGTCCTCGGACACCGTCAGCTTCAGCCGCAGATGCTGTCCCCGCTCGAAGGAATAAAGCTCATAGACCACTTCGAAACGCGGCTCTTCGCCCATGTTATCCACGCTCGAAATGTCGGTCAGAAAATTGAAGGCCAGCTGGTCTCGGCAAAAGCGCGTCATTTCTCCGATCTGCTCACGACTGACCATCAAGGTGGTCTCCCCGCGAAATTCGTTTTTGGAGCGAATCTCGAACTTCGATTCGAGAGCGGCGATGGCGGCAGCGGCGTCCATTTTCTAAAATCTCAGGAAAAACGCCCGGCCAGTTCCCGCTTCTGATCACCGGAGGAATGTTCTCCCGAGATTTTGGCCTGGAGCTTCATCAATCCGTCGATCAGCGCTTCCGGCCGGGGCGGACAGCCGGAGACATACACATCCACCGGAATCAAACGATCGATGCCCTGCAGCACCGCGTAGCTCCGATACATCCCGCCGCTGGAAGCGCACGCGCCCATGGCGATGACCCATTTCGGCTCGGGCATCTGGTCGTAGATGCGCTTCACGGCCAGCGCCATTTTATAGGTCACCGTGCCGGCCACGATCATCACATCGGACTGGCGGGGCGAGAAGCGCATGACCTCCGCCCCGAAGCGCGAAATGTCGAACCGCGAGGACGCCGTGGCCATCAGCTCGATCGCGCAGCAGGCCAGGCCCATCGGCATCGGCCAGAGCGAGTTCTTCCGCATCCAGTTGATGGCGGAATCGAGCTGGGTGAAGATGACGTTTCCCTCGATCTTCGAATCGTAGGCAGCAGGCGCGACTTCAGGCATCGCGAAAACTCTAAGAGCGCGCGGGGCCAGCGCAAGAGGAATTAGTGAAACTTTTCACAAGCCGGGCTGGTCAAGGCTCCGAGAAGGGTGACCCGCAGCCGTCCTGAACGATCGAAGCTTCTCCCTCTTGCGAGCGGAAGAAGGAGCGAGGCGATGCTTTAGGCGGGTGTCCCATGGCCGGCCGAGCCCGCCTAATCCGGTGAGCGTCCGCGGTAATCCCGATAGGCCCTGACGATGGACTGCACCAGTGGATGGCGGACCACGTCGCGCGGCTCGAAAAACATGAAGGCGACGCCCTCCGTCCTCTTGAGGGCATGCCGCGCCTCGATCAGGCCGGAACGCTTGTTGCCCGGCAGATCGATCTGGGTGTCGTCGCCGGTGACAACGCACTTCGAATCCATTCCCAAACGGGTGAGAAACATGAACATCTGCTCGGTCGTCGTGTTCTGCGCCTCATCCAAAATGACGAAGGCCCGGTTGAGGGTGCGACCGCGCATATAGGCCAGCGGAGCGACTTCCACGATGCCTCGCTCCAGATATTTCTGCGCTTCCTCCACTTCCAGCATCTCGTGCAGCGCGTCGTAGAGCGGTCGCAGATAGGGCGCGATCTTCTCCTTCAGATCGCCCGGCAGGAAACCGAGCGCCTCACCCGCTTCGACCGCGGGTCGCGTTAGAATGATCCGGTTGACCTGCTCGCTCTTCAGCGCGGCCACGGCCATGGCCATGGCGAGGTAAGTCTTTCCCGTGCCCGCCGGGCCGATTCCGAAGACGATGTCGTGCTTCTGAATATGCCGCACATACTGCTGTTGCCCGTGGGTTTTGGGAATAATGGCCGGCTTTTTCGGCGACGTGACGATTCGGGTGCCCAGCAGCGTTTCCAGGCCATCCGCCTCGCGCGATAGCGCCGCTTCGATCGCGAGATCCACTTCGTGCGTGGTGATGCCGAGACCGCCCTTCCAGGCCGTTTCGAGTTGTTGCAGGATGCGGCGCACCTGGCCGATCGCCTGTTCGCTGCCGTCCACCCGCACCCAGCCATCGCGTGACACCAGTCCCGCCGGAATCCTCGCCTGGACTTGCTTCAAATGCTCCAGGTCCCGCCCCAGCAAATGCTGCAAGGTGCGGCCATCCTGGAATTCGATCGTCTCGACGGGCACGAATCCAGCCGGCCTCAGCCGGGAAAAAGACCGCGGTTAACGGAAACCATAGGCGAGGGCCCAATGGGTCCGCTCTTCCGGCGATTTCTCCACTTCCACGATCAGATAATAGGAACCGGTCGTCTTGGGCGACACCTTGGCCATGGCAAACTTGCCGTCGCTCTTACTCTCGCTCTCGGCCAGATTGCCCTCGCCATCGTAGATGTGCACCGAAATCGTCGCCCCCTCCACATCCGTTCCCATCCAGAACCAGTAGTCGTTGCCCTTGAAAAGCTGATGCACGATCGCCTTCTGGGTTTTAACCGCCAGATCACCGCCCCAATAATCCTCCCGGACCGTGAAACCCTCTTTGACATAGGGGGACGCCGCTTCGAGGGCGAAGGAAAGCGCGTCGTCGATGGTGGCTCGGACCTTCGGCACGGCGGATAAACCGAGAACCGCCAGTGCGGTGAACAGGGTGAGATATTTCTTCACAAAAATCAGGATTCTTTCGAATTTACGGTCTTCACCATATCCGCGGTGATGCGGTTGATCTGCTTGACCGAGGCTTCCCGGATGACGCCATCCGGCACGGAAATGAGAGGCTTCAGCTCGGGCAAACGTTTCTCGATCTTCGCCACGGTGGCATTTCTCTTGATGCGGGAACCCATCGCGCTGATGCGCTCGCTAAAGTAATCCAACAGAACCGGCTGGTGCAGCAGCTCCGCGCGTTTGGCGGTATAGTTGCCGCCCACGACTTGCGTGACGGCCTCGGTGCCGCGAAGCCAGCCACCCAAGCTGACCAGCTGCGAGAGTTCGTCATCCTTCAAGGCCGACATGGCGGAACGGACATCGGTCAGCGCGCCGTCGAATTCGACCCGCACCCGGTCCCAGTTTTTGGCATCGGCAAATTCGATGATGGCGTTGGTCCGCTTCACGACCTGTTCCTGGATGGCGAGCGCCCGGGCCAGCTTGAGGATTTCGCGGCCAATTTCCTTCACCTCGGCCGCGTCCTGAGCCTGCACGGCGATAAAACCTTCGGCGATGGTCGAACCCATTAACAAGGCAATCTCGGGCCGCTCGGAAGGCGTCTGCGTTTTCGCCGACACCGATCGCAGCACTCCGTGCCAGTTGGATTCGCCCATCTTATCGAGAGCGGTGAAAACCTCGCTCGGCACCGGCACGACCACGTCCTCCATGATCTTGGCGGGCAGCCGGCTCACATCGATCCGGGCGGGCGGCTGATCGGCCGCCCGCAGTGAAGGAACCGGCAGAGCGGCGAGGCAAAGGAGCGTCAGAAATTTGGACATGGTCAACAGGGTCGTAAGGGGCGGGCGGGTTGCGCGCCGGTCGATCGAATCAGTTAGCCACTCAAACAGAGCGACCTCCGGGAGATCAAGATATGTTTTAGGCACACGCGGCAAGAGAAGAAAGGGCGGTTGAGAGACTCGAAGGATCATTCGCGGGGACCGGGTTATTCGGTGGCATAAATCGACGCAAACCCTTTTAGTTCATTCATCCTATTCCATGCGGCTGCAGCCCCAATCCTCTTTCCTATGACCCCGGACCGTCTCGACACCATCCTCGGCCAATTTCCGCGCAAGCGCCTGCTCGTTATCGGCGATCTGATCCTCGATGAATTCATCTGGGGCCGGGTCCGGCGGATTTCGCCCGAGGCGCCGGTGCCGATCGTGGAGGTCGAGCGCGAAACCTATTATCCCGGCGGAGCGGCGAATGTGGCGCGCAACCTCCGCGAGTTCGACGTCTCCACGGCGGTCTTGGGCATGCTCGGTCCGCACGCCCAGGCCGACCGGCTTTTGCGGCTGCTGAAAGAGCGCGAGATCAACACGGATTGCGTGCTCCAGATTCCCGATTTTCAGACGATTGTGAAAACGCGGATCATCGCCCGCCATCAGCAGATCGTCCGCGTCGATCGGGAAAAGAAGCGGCATCTCACCGGAGAACAGCGCGCGGACGCCCTCGATCGGCTGGCGAAGGCGCTCCCGGAACTGGACGCCATCATCCTGGAAGACTACGGAAAAGGCCTGCTCGATCAGCCGACCGTGGACGCTATTCTGAGACTGGCCCGCGAGGCTGGGGTGCTGATCGCGCTCGATCCCACCCCCTCCAATCCGCTGGCCTGGCGCGGCGTTCACGCCATTACCCCGAACCGGCTCGAAGCTTTCTCGGCTGCCGGTGAGCCGTGGGCCGAGCCGGTCGATCCGCCCCCGGAGGATGCGGCGCTGAGGCGGGTCGGGCGCACCTTGCTCGAGCAATGGGAGTGCGCTTACCTGCTCATCACCCTGAGCGAGCAGGGCATGATGCTTTTCCGGCCGGACAGCGCGCCGTATCACCTGCCGACGCGGGCTCGGGAAGTCTTCGACGTGTCCGGCGCGGGCGACACATCCATCGCGCTCTTCACGCTCGGCCTCGTCTCCGGCGCCACCCCGGAAGAGGCCGCCGATCTCGCCAATCACGCGGGCGGCGTCGTCGTCGGGAAGCTCGGCACCGCCACTCTCGATCCGGCGGAACTCCGCGCCAGTTTCGCGCAGCACCATGGCGGATAAACGCCCCGCCGTTTTCCTCGATCGCGACGGCACGCTGATGGAGGAGGCGCACTACTGCCGCCGCCCGGAAGAGGTGCGGATTTATCCCGGCGTGTCCGAAGCGCTCGACCGGCTTCACTGGGCCGGTTTTGCGAATATCATCATCACCAATCAATCAGGTATCGGACGCGGCCTCATCTCGGTGGAGGAATATGAGGCCGTGCAGGCCGAGCTGCTCCGCCAGATCGGCCCCGCTCGGATCGACGCCACCTATTTCTGCCCGGATGCTCCAGGAACCGAGAGTCCTCGCCGCAAACCCGCGCCCGGCATGATCCTGGAAGCGGCGGCCGAATTGTCGCTGGATTTGCGGCGGTCGTGGTTCATCGGCGACAAGCCCGCCGACATCGAGTGCGGACAAAACGCCGGCACGCGGACCATCCTGGTGCAAACCGGTTACGGCCGGGAAACGATGAAATCCACGCCGGACTTCATCGCGCCCGACGTCGCGGAAGCGATCCGGCTCTTGCTGGAGAACTAAACCGCGCAGAGCACCGACGCCGCTGGTGACGGCGGAGTGAATGTCGGCATCCGTGCCGGAAAGGACGCGGGTGGTGAAGGTGGAGGCCGTGAACTCGTGAGGGGTCACTGTTTTTGCTCGGCTGCTCGCGTTCACCCGCCGGCCGCGAAGCTGCCGTCCGAGCGCGGTCGGCGGCCTTTCGCTCCTGGGTTGCCAGACCACCTTCCCCGCGCCTAGAGTGTCGGCCTTCATGTTCCGTAATATTCTCATCACGGGCGCTTCGGCGGGTCTCGGACGCGAGTTTGCCCGCCAGCTTGCTCCGCATTGCCGCCACCTCATCCTGGTGGCGCGCCGACATGATCGCCTCGACCAGGCCCGCGCTCAGTTGTTGCTGCATCATTCCAATCTGGACGCGCATATTTATGAGGCCGACCTGGCGGATCCCGCCCAGCGCGAGGCCTTCGTGGAATGGGTGAACGGCCTCAACTTCAAAATCGATCTGCTGATCAATAATGCGGGCTACGGCGATCACGGCCCTTTCGCGGAATCGGACTGGGATAAAGTGCGCGGCATGATCCAACTCAACGTGGAGGCGCTGACCCATCTGACCCTGCGCCTTTTGCCCCAGCTCAAATCGCATCCCCGCGCGGCCATCCTGAACGTCAGCTCGATCGCCGGCATGATCCCGCTCCCCGACACCGCGGTCTATGCCGCGACCAAGGCCTACGTGTCTTCTTTTTCCGAAGCGTTGCGCGCGGAACTGCGCGGCACCGGCGTGGGAGTCACTCAGCTCTGCCCCGGACCGGTCGAAACGGAATTCACCGAAGTGGCGAGCCGCGGACGGAAACGCCATCTGACCGCGCCGGAAGCCTTCATGGTGTCGCCGCGACAGGTCGTCGCGGAAGCGCTGCGGGCGGTGCGCGCCGACCGCCCCCGCGTGGTGCCCGGTCTGCTCGTGTGCGTCGTCATGCTTGCGCTGTCCGCTCTTCCGCTTTTACTTCTCCGCCCCATGCTGAACCGCGCCGTCCGCTGATATTGCCATGATTCTAATTCTCAAAAGCTTCTATATTTTCTTCGGTCTGCTCACGCTCGTCGGAGGTGTCATGGATTACCTGAAGGCCCAGCGCGTTGCCTCGCTCATCGCCGGTGGACTGCTCGGCGCCATGCTGCTGGTGGCCGCCGCGCTGCTCACGCCCACCCGCAATGTTCCCCTCTTTCTGGGCCTCGTCGCCAGCCTCGCCGTCGCCGGGAAGTTCATCCCCGATCTCATCACCAAGATGACGGTTTTCCCCGCCGGAGTGATGGCCTTGCTCAGCGCCATCAGTATCGCGCTCACCATCCTCGCCTGGTATCCGCGCTAGCCAGGAGCCGTTCCCGCCGGTGGTCTCATGGTAAAACTTCGTCCGCTCCTGCCGGTGGCGCTGCTCGGCCTGGCCACCGTGTTTCCGGGCTGCCGGAAAGGGCCCGTGCTAGAGCGGGTCGATATCGCCGAAATTTCCGAGACACCCAGCCCGACCCCGGAACCTGCGCCCACCCCGATCTATATCCCGCGCCAGACGCTGGACACGGCGGAGATCTATAACGGCGTCAACCTGCGGAGCGAATTCGTCTCGGAGCCCGGCGGCAGCGCCAGCATCGAGCGCGGCACCGCGAGCAGTTACACCCTCGAACTCAAGCTCAAGGTCACCGTCCCGCGCGCCGGCACCACTCTCGAGGCCCTCGAAAAGGTGACCCCAAAACTGCCGAGCGTGCTGCCGGGTCTTCCGGAAATGCTGACCCAAAGCCGGGTCTCGCCTTTCTACGAAGATCTCTACGCCCGCAAGCTCAGCTACGTCGAAAACCGCCTCCCCCGCCTCGACCGCCTGCTCAGCCGTCATAATTTCTTCGACCTGGAAACGATGCTGGAGATCACTCATCCCAAATCGGGTCGCAAAGTGCTGCTGGCCCAGTCCGACATGGATGTCGATGCCGATGGTTCCGATAGCGACCGCGTTCCCTACGTGAACGGCGAAATTCCCAACTACCAGCCGATGACCAGCTACGGCTGGAAAAAACAGTCCGATCGCCCGAACCCCCACCTGCTCAAGCTCGAACCCAAGCTGGCCACCGCCCAGACCGAATACGCCCGGAAAGGCCTCTCCGCCCAGCGCAATCAGGAGCTGAAAGCCGCCATCGGCGCGATGACCTACGAAAACGAGCAGCTCAGGAAAAAGAGCTTTCTCGTTTCCGAGTTCGATCCCTTCGTGGTCATCCCGGGAAATTTCGTGCCGAAACGCAACGATCCCTTCACGCCCTATCTCGGAGATTACGCGGTCGTGATCTCCGGCGACACCGCTTATCCCGCCATCGTCGGCGATGTCGGACCCACCTTTAAAATGGGCGAAGCTTCCCTGCGCCTGGCCCAGGCGCTCAACCCGAAGAGCACCGTTTACAGTCGGCCCGTCAGCGATCTTACGGTGACCTACCTGTTTTTCCCGCGCACCGCCGAGACGCCTTTCTCCCCGCCCGACCTCGCGAAATACGGACAACGCTGCCGCGAGTTGCTCGACGAAATCGGCGGCTTCAACGGACAAATTCACGAGTGGAAAAACACCATCCCCCCGCTGCCCACGCCGACGCCCACGCCGCTGCCCACGCCGACGCCCAAGCCGACTCCCACTCCCGAAGTGACCGCATCCCCCACCCCGGAAGCTTCGGCGAGCCCCAGCCCGAGCCCAGGGTGAAGCAGATCGGGCGGCAGTGGGTCGGCGCGG
>JBGTNO010000021.1:0-3743 GCA_041743065.1 Chthoniobacterales bacterium | reverse complement strand
CCCCCCCCCCCCCCCCCACGCCCAGAGCGATTAGCTGCAGTCGCTTCGTATTCTTCTTATGGCTTCTTCGACATCGATGGCAAGAAGCTCGTAGTCCCCCTTAGCGTTCTTTTCAATCCATGCAACCTTGCCGTCCGGGCTGATAGGACGCATCGCATACTTCTCACTGTAGCGGTAATGTCCCTGCTCGGGATTGAGAAATGCCAGATACCGCTTGCTCTCGATAGGTTCCCAGACGGCTGAACTCTTGGGAATGGTCGAGCCAACGATTGCGATCTTTCGCTTCTCCGGTGTCGGGCTATGGTCGGACTTGAGTGTCTGTAAAACCTCTGCTTCTGCAACATGGACGTTTGATGTCCGATCGTCTCCAGTGGCCACCTCGACCTTCGTCACTTTCTTAACCTCCACAATCACCACTAGTGCTGCCCCGTCGTAAAAGTCCTTTATCGGGGCGAACAGCGCTTGTCCTCCTAACGCTGATCCAAGCCCGGCAAGAAGTAGGGCGGTAAAAACTACGGCGGTGTGTTTGAGTATCTTCATATTGTGGAGGACACGTGATCTTGCAGTTTCTTAGAAATTTCTTCTCCGAACATTGTAGTAGGCGACATTGGTCGTTTTTAATTACGACCAATGTCGCCTAATTCGAGTTTCAGGGTAAACGGCGCCATCGCGAGGCTCAAGGCAAATTGAATTGAGCTCCGGCTGACGGTGGATTTTGCGGGTTGCCCGTCAGCGGGCGCGGCGTGCCGAGAAAGGGTCCAGTCACACGTCGGGAAGCTCGCTGTCGGGGGCCGGGTATATATATATGGTAAAAACGACTGGGGATTCAGCTCAGCCAGGGATGACCCTTCGGTGAAGTCGGCTAAAGTGTCGCCGGGGCTGACGACGGCGAGGCCGGGGGTGTTCAGAACGTGGGTGTAAATCATGGTGGTCTCCACGCTGGTGTGGCCGAGAAGTTTTGGGACGGTCCGGATGTCGGAGCCGCTCTGGAGGAGATGGGTGGCGAAGGAATGGCGGAAGGTGTGCGGGGTGGCGTGTTTGCGGATGCCGGATTGGCAGACGGCTTCCCGGACGGCGCGCTGGATGACTTCGGGACCGAGATGATGACGCCGGCGGAGACCGCCGCGGGGTCGGGGGAGATGTCGGAGGCGGGAAAGTCGAGTTCCTGGACTCTCAGGCGCAACGCTTCGAGCAAACGAAGACCTGAGCCGTAAAAGGAGACCGGTGACGAGGCGGATGTCGCCTTCTAAACGAGAAAGGACGGCCCCAACTTCTTGTCGGCTGAGCCCGACGGGCAGTTTGCGCGGGGCTTTGGCCCGAAGGAAGCATCCGCAGTCGCCGGGATCGAGCACCTGTTGGTAAAGGAAGACCAAGGCGTTCAGGGCCTGATTTGGGGTGGAAGCAGCGACTCGCGGTTCGGATGCGAGCATGGTGAGGAAGGTTTTTATTTCGGTGCGCCCATTTCCCGAGGGTGCTTTTTGCCATGGAAAAGAATGAACAGTAATGAGTTCAATGCCCAAAACTTTGAAGATGGAGGAGAAAATCTCCGGACGAAATCCGGCGGCAGGCGGTGGATGATCCGCTTCTTTTCAAACCGGGATCATCGGCCGGACAGGCGCGCGTTCGAGAGCCTTCGCAGATCTTCACAAGTAGAGGTCCCGCGCAGTTCCACCAAAGCGTTGCGCGGGGGTGCCGCCTCTCCGGACCACCCTCCCAGTCCACTTTTGTTCCGGTCGGGACAGGGGAAAACCTCCCGCGCTGCGGGAAGCGCGGCTTTCTCTGTGTCGCGTGGATTTCGACGGCGGGAGAGGCTCTTTTGACAGGCGGGGAAAATGAGGCTCCCGGTCCGCCGGTTTCTGAAGTTGCAGGCCGGATGGGGAAGCGTGTTCTGGGCGGGGTTTTCGCGTCCGTGAACGTCGGCCAGCTCGCTTCCCCATGCGATCGGCCAGCGAGTTGGCCAGGAAATGGGAGAAGCGGGCTGTGGTCAGAAACCGGGCAGCTGGAGCTGCCGGTCGGGGGCGCGGCGGGGGATGATTTTCTGGAGCAGTCGAGCGCGGAGTTGGCGGATGGTTTTCATAAAGGGTCGGTGGTCGGTCAGATCGCTTCGGCCTCAACGCGGCTGCGGGTGGAGGCGAGGAAACGGCGGCGGGCGAGCTGGATCTGGAGATGGTCGAGCAGGGCTCGCTGGTCGGCATTCAAGGCGGTGAGCGGGAGCGACCGGTCCATCGTGAGCCGGACGTGGGCGCTGGGAATGAGATGCCGGGGCGTGAGGACGAGCAGGGTGGTGGTGTGCTCCTCGACCAGTCGCTGGAGACGATACCACTGTGAGCTGTGAATTTTCTGCAGGGCGTCGTTTTGGCGGAGATCGAGCGCGATCAGCGGCAGGTTGCCATCGCGGGCCAGCAGATCGGCCGCCCGCAAGGCCTGCGCGGTGCCGGTGCAGCGCACCCAGAGCAGATGGGCCAGCACGGCATTATCGAGCGCCTGCGGATCGAAGGAATCGTCGCCCTCGATCAGCGCCATCCATTGCCCGGCTGCGGCCAGGGTTTGGAGCAGCGTGTGCAGGCACAGAGCGCTCCCGCAGGAAGGAGCGGCGGCCACGAGCTCGGTGAGTGCGCCCTGCCAGAGCCCGCCCTCCAGCAAGTCGTCGAGGCGCGCAATCCCGGTCGGCAGGGTGTGACCCCGCTGCGTGGTGGGCTGAGGAAATTTCTCGCGCAGGAGCTGGCGAAGCTCGATGATCTTGGTGGCGGCGTCTCCCATGGCGTGATGGGAGAGACGCTAGCAAATTGCAAAAACTGTTCAAGTGAACAGTTTTATTTTTTCGGCGCGACCGCTTACAGCTTGTCGCGGATCAACTGGAAGATAGCGGTGCTGTCCAGAAAGCCGCGCAACCCTTCCGCGCCGTCGCCCTTGCCGGTCGCCACCATGTCGGTGGCGAAGCCGACCGCGACCGCGCCCTGATAGGCTACCGGCTGACCATTCCCCGGCTCAGCATCCACCGCGGGACCGGTCGCCCAGGTGAGCGCCGGAATGCCGGCCGCATTAGTGCCGAGGACGGCCAGACCGGTCTCGGTGCGGAGCGGAGACGCGTTCAAAGTCAGCCCGCCGACGCCGCGGTAGCCGGTCACAATGATCAGAGTCTTGTCGCCGGCGTAACGCAGCGCCGTGTTGACCGCCTCGTCGAAAACGACCGCCTCGCGCAGATACTGTTCGCCGTCGTTGACCGCGGCCGCCCGAGCGGCTGAGTCCGCGTCCACCACCAGCAGATAGCCGCCGGGATTGCTCTGGAGCGCCTGGATCGCGCGCCGGACCATGTCGGGCAGCGAGGGTTCCCGCGGTTCCGAGCCGCCCCGACTGGCGAGCGGGAGGGGGCCGTTGCCGAAGAGCCCGAGCAGCTTCGAGGTGCGAAAAGTGCCCAGTTTCCGCAAATCCGCCTCTGTCCGGACGATCTCCACGCCCTGCCGGCCGAGCTGGAGCAGGATATCGAGGTTATCCTGACGCGCGCCGCCCTTGGCCGTCGGCAGAAAATCGCCCTCGCCTCCGCCGAAAAGCAGGTCCGGCATGGTCTCCCCGGTTAGCTGATCCAGCGGGGCGGTGGCCGCCGCGTTGGCCGGTGGCAGAAAAGCTGCATTGCTCGGCTGACCGATTTCGCCGGTGGTGACCAACGCCGTGGCGCGGCCCTGCTGCCGGGCGAGAGTGAGCAGATTCGGCGTGCCCGGGGGCAAACGCCCGCCCGCGTCCAC
>JBGTNO010000020.1:0-5262 GCA_041743065.1 Chthoniobacterales bacterium | reverse complement strand
GCAGCAGAAAGACGCGCGCCGCGCTGAAGGCGGGCCATGCAGCCGCAGGGTTTGGATTTTGAGCAGGCAAAATAAGTCGGAGCCCCAGACGCAAACAACCGGCCGGCTTGCGCAGCCGGCCGGATGTCGCGTGGATTTCAGGCGATTACTGCTGCGCGACCGCGGGGTTGAGTTTCATCAGCAGCACCTGCCCGTCCTCGGCGAAGCGCGCAACGGCCTCCGCTTGGGTGTAGATGCCACCGCTCGGGTTCGGGATGTTGCTGCGCATCGAGCTCGCCCCACCCTGGAGATGGCCCTGGACGTTGATCAGGAACGCTCCCGGCCCGAAGAACTGCGAGGCGTCGATGACGCCTGAGGACTCCCAGCGCCCGGCAGTGCGCATCGGGCTGCCCGCGTCGCGGCTCTCGACGTAGCTGTAGTTAAACGTCGCCTGAAGCTTGGCGGCGAAATTGTTGTTGCGATCCAGCGTCCAGACTCCGCCATTGCGGTTGTATTTCTCGAACACTTCATCCGCGGGCGAGTTGCGATCCTCGCAGCAGACGATGAAGTCTCTGGTCACTGCGATATTGTCGATGCTCACGACAAAGTCTTGACCCGCATTGATGTCGCCGCCGGGGGTGACGATCTGGTCGGCATTGTAGATGACATCGAGCGTGCCGTTGGCGACCGGGTTGCGGGGATCGAAGTTTACCCGATAGAGGCGGCCCAGCATGTTGGAGCCAGAGCCACCCGTGACCGCGACGAACATGCTCCGCGTCGGAGCGACCGGATCGAACTCCGCGTCTTCCACGCGGACGAAGCTGAAGCCGCCCGCCGCCAAGGCGGCGGCGCTGAGCTGAGAATCCGTGAGCGCGGCGGCATTGGGAATCTCAACCCACTTCACACCGGTGGTGCCGTTCGTGAAGGTCGTTTCGTTGTTCATGGCCGGGTCGAGGCCCGCCAGGACATAGATCCTGCCGCCGACCAGGCCATTCTTTGCTAGCGCGTTCGCCGCGCGCCGCTGCTTGGTGCCGACATACATATAGATATAGGAGGGCGTGCCGTCGTCTTCCGTGGAGATGAGGGCGGTGAAGGCGTCGCGCCGCGGCATCACGACGGTGGTCTCGCGGGCGATGTGGCCCAGATCGTTGAGGATGTGCATTTTGCCATCAATGACCGCCACAGTCTGCGAGCCATCGGCGCTGAAGTTGCCTCCGAAATCAGGGCCGCTCTCCTCATTGGTGAGGAAGATCGGACGGTCGAAGCCCTGCGCGGGACCGGCGAACGAGCCCGAGCAGAAGCGGGTAAATGCATTGGCGTCCCCCGCGAGCGGCGGGCGACCCTGGATCAGGGTCGTATTGTTGAGCAGGTCTCCATGGGCGAGACCGCCGCTGATCAGCGAGGCGTCAGTATCGAGCACGAAGCGCGATACGAACGCACCCTTTAGAAACGTCGAGCCCGGGAAAGGTTCGGTGGTCGCGCCACTGCCCAATTCATGGGCCGTGAAAAGCACGCGCTCGCCCGTGCGGGGGTCGAGATACATGCCCATCGCGTCGGGGATGCCGGCCATCGCGAAGTCCTCGGCACCACTCGCGTCAGTGAGCGGGACGCGGTCGCCGACGGTGATCAGCGGCGTGAAGGCGAAATCGCCCGCCGCGGTGGGATTGAGGTAGGTGGACTCGCTGGTGAAGGTGCCGGCGAGGACGGTGGACGCGGCGCAGAGCGCGCCGGTGAGAAGAACTAGGCAGGGTTTCATGGGATTTTCTACTTGGTGGTAGTTAGGTTGGGTATTGGACAGGTGGTTTTACGAAATTCAGTTCACGAGCGAGAGACGGCAGCCGCGCGCCGGCGGCGGAGGGCGGCGGCGAAGGACAGCGCGCCGAGGAGCAGCCACGATGTGCTCGGCTCGGGCACGGTGATGGCATTTACACCCATGCCGAAATCTCCCACCTTCGTGGCCGCGCCTGTGAAGGTATCGATCGCGTATAGCGAGGAGGTGAAGCCGTCAACGGAAAGCGCTCCGAAGACCGAACCATCCTCCGGCAGCACAGTGAGCGAGCCGTATCCAGTCACCGCGATCCCTAGACTGCCCACGCTAAAGAATTCCTCAAAATTTGGATCAAAGCTAGTGGCCAGAATGCCCAGATTGGCATCGATCGCGAAGGGCGTGCCGAACGCCGGATCGATTCCCAGGGCGCTAAACGAGGGCGTGGCCATGGAATCGCTGTAAAACACAGGATTTCCGGAGCTGACTGTGCCATCGATATTGAGCACCGCATTCTCCGCCGCATCGCTGACGAAGCGCAGAGAGGTGACAAAGGGATCGTAGGCGAGGCCAGCATCGAAGCCGGTGGGGCTGAAGCTGTTGGCAATGAAGCTCGCCACGCCTGTCGTGACGTTCACGGAGTAGAAATTAGCATTGCCGTCGAGGCCGTAGAACTGGTTGTTGTCGTAGTTATACGCCAGCTCGAACAGGCTGCCGAAGGCATCGGGCGAGACGCCATCCGCCATGCGCAGCCCGGTGATCGGCGCGGTGCTGGAGATGTTCATGGGGTTGGTGAAATCGAACTGGATGATGTTGCCATTGCTGGTGGCGGCGTAGCCGGTCTGGCCGTGCGACAAAGAAGAGAGGGAGGTGAAGGCCAGCAGAGCCAGCAGACAAAGGGTCTTTTGCATAGTGGAAGCGAGAAGTGTGTAGGTTAGTGTATAATCGGCGAACCGACGGGCGGATCGACGACTGCCATGACCTAAACGGATGTCCGGGACTGGTCACAACGCGTTTCGCGTGACATTTTTTTAACCTTCTCGCTGGCAAAAGATATTGTTACATACTTTCGTTTTTCAGGGGAGTGTCCGCCCCGATTTACTAGAGGGTGGGGTCTTTTTGTGAAGAACCAGGCAAGAGTCGGCTAGCTTCGCGGAGACGGCCGTTTCCGTGTCTCGCGCGGCGAGACAGCTTCCGTATTAGCTAGAGCCGCTTGGGCAGAATGGCGGCGAAGGTGCTGCCCGCGCCCGCTTTCGATTCCACGCGGATGGTGCCGCCGAGCAGCTCGACCAGCCGTTTGGTGATGGCCAGGCCAAGGCCGGTGCCATGAATCTTTTCCGTGCCGGGAGCGCGGTAGAATTCTTCGAAGAGCCGTGTCTGGAACTCGGGTTCTATGCCCATGCCTGTGTCGGCGACCTCGAGGGCCCAGCGGGTGGCATCAAGACTCCGCAGGCGCAGTGCGATCCCGCCTTGCGGGGTGTATTTCAGGGCGTTGCTGAGCAGATTGCTGCTGATTTGCCGGAGCTTGAGCGGATCGCTTTCCACCTTTTCGAGGGTGGGATCGACCTCGACCCCGAAGCGAAGGCCGGCTTCTTCGCAGGAATGGCGATAGGTGGCCTCAAGTTCGCCGGCCAGCTCGGCGGGATCGACGATGGCGCGCTCGGCTTTCGTTTCGCCCTCGGAGAGCCGGGCAAAATCGAGGAGGTTATCCAGCAGATCGCGGAGGTGGGAAACGGTGCGCCGCAGGGTGTGAGTGTCCTGTTCGCGGTCGGCGAGGCCGTCGCTGTCGCGATGGAACTCGAGCACGAGATGGATGGCGTTGACGGCGTTGCGGACTTCGTGAGAAATGGTGTGCAGCAAGCCGAGGCGGGAGTTGCTCAGGGTTTGCAGCTCGGCCTGCTGTTGCTCGGCGAAGCGGACGGTGGAGATCCTGACGATGTCGTCGAGAAACGCATGAACCGTCAGACTGGTGGCGAGGGTGGCCTCGGAAGACGCGGAGTGCTGAGCCATCTCCCCGATCAGTATCCCTCGGAGCAACGCCAACTCCTGCAGCACTTCGGAGAGGTGGTAGCCTTGTTTCCAGCGGAAATAACCGTGCGCCTTTGCGTCGGCGTCGGCGTCATGGCTCTGACGATCCAGACGGGCGGCGAGATCATCGAGGAGCTTGGGCAGATGGTCTCGAAGCTGGGTGGTGGAGATCCCGTCACAGTTTTGGATTTCCAAATTTCCCAGCACCGCGGCGACCCAACTGCTCATGATCGCCTCTTGTCTCTGGAGGAGATGACGGGAGAAGGATGGGGCGGGAGCCATTTCCCAGTTCTAGCTGAGTATGAGGGTGGATGCACCCTTCAATTACGCCGGCGCCCTCCGGAAAGAGCGGTGCTTTTGGATTGCCAGCGCCGCCAGGTTCCTGTTCCCATCCCGCCGCTGATGGACCCTTCGATCGCCGACCCGACTTTGCCGCCCGCTGCTCTCGCGCTGGCGAAGCAGACCCGGAATCCGATCCGCAAAATGTACTACTGGACGCTTCACTGGGCGACGACGCGCTACGCGGTGCCGATGCTGGCGCTGCTGGCGTTTGCCGAATCGTCTTTTTTCCCGATTCCGCCGGATGTGCTGCTGATTGCGCTGTGTTTTGCGACGCCGGCGAAATGGGTCCGGCTGGCGCTGATGTGCACGGCGGCGTCGGTCGCGGGCGGGGCGCTGGGTTACTACATCGGCTTCGGGGCATGGGATACGATCGGGCAGCCGATCGTGAGGGCGTATCACGGCGAGGCGGTGATGGAAAAGGTGCGGCACGGGTATGATGCCTATGGTTTCTTCGGGGTGCTGGTCGCGGCGATCACGCCGATTCCGTACAAAGTTTTCACCATTGCCTCGGGTGTGTTTCATTTCGATTTCTGGCAGTTCATGAGTGCCTCGGCGATCGGGCGCGGCTGCCGGTTTTTCGTCGTGGCCGGGATGATCGGGCTCCTGGGCGAAAGGGTGCGGCCTTTCATCGAAAAGAAGCTGGAGTGGCTGATGCTGGCCTTGGGCGTGGCGGGCGGGTTGGGATTTCTGCTGCTAAAGTATCTGCACTGAGGGGGAGCCGGGGGATTGAATTTGCCTTGGCGCGGGGGCGGGATACAGTGCGGCCACTCCCTTTCATGAAAATTGTTCCCCACTTCCTCGGCGCTCTGGGCCTGTGCGCGTTCTCTCTTTCCTCGGCGCTGGCGCAGCGTCCCTCTTACGTGGTGGCCGACGCGACCACGGGTTATATTCTGGCTTCCGCGGAACCGATGGAAAAACGGCAGGTGGCGAGTCTCACCAAAGTGGCCACGGCCATGGTGGCGCTGGATTGGCTGCAGGTCTCCGGGCGCGATGTGAACGAATACGCGGCGGTCTCGCCCACGGCCCCGGCGGTGGGGGGGCAGAACGCGGTCGGCTTCCAGCCGGGTGACCGGGTCACGCTGCGCGATTTGCTCTACGCGGCGCTGCTGCAGTCGGACAACATCGCGGCGCAGACGCTGGCGGAGCAT
>JBGTNO010000019.1:0-4735 GCA_041743065.1 Chthoniobacterales bacterium | reverse complement strand
GGCAGCCGGTCGTGTCCCGGCGCAAGGCCAGCCAAAGACCGGCCACGAGCAGCGAGAGCGGAGCGCCCGCCGCGCAGAGCGCCGCGGACTGCGAAAGCGTGGAATCGAGATTCGACATGCCGCCATGCTGGGCAATTTTTTGGATTTTGTTAAATCGAACGTTTCAATGCTTACCATTCACTAAACAGAACGTTTTCCCATCGCGTTTGCCGGCATCCTTCGCATTCCAGCCGTGGCGATTACTTGCCTTTCGGCCGCAGCAGATCCCTCAACACTGGATTCGGAAACCGGCGGCTCGGCGTCACGGCGTAGAAGTTTTCCCGGATGCCCTCCACCCGATGACGCTCGACGAGGAGTCCCCGGTCCAGTTCGTCCCGGACCACCACGGGGGGGACGAGGGCAAGCCCGGCGCCTTCCACGGCGAGCAACCGCAGCATCGCCATGTCGTCCACTTCGGCGGCGATGACGGGCCGGATGCCACATTTCTCGAGCACGAGATCGAAGGCGACGCGGATATTGCTGTCGAGACTCGGCAGCACCAGCGGCGTGCTGTGAAGATCATCGGGGAACCGGAATTTCTGGCGCGACCGGGTGCGCTGGCCGACGAGACTCACGGGCTGTTCGTCGAGCAGGTGGCTGTGCCAGTCCGTATCGGCGTCGCGGCGCACGGGGAGATTGGAAAGGACGACATCCAGCGTGTGGGCGCGAAGTTGAGCGAGGAGGTCGCGGAGGCTGCCGGACCGAAGGATCAGTTCGACATCGCTGCGTCCCACCAACGGTCGTAGCAGCGAGATCTGGAAATTGCGCGAGAGCGTGGCCACCGCGCCCACCCGCAAAATCTGGCGGCGATCCGTGGCCTGATTTTGCAGCACGTCCAGCAGCTCCTCACCGGAGCGGAAGATCGACTGGGCATATTCGAGCGCGATGCGGCCGGCCTCGGTGAGAACGAGGGTCTTGTTCTGCCGATGGAACAAACGCTGGCCGAGGCTTTCCTCGAGGCTGCGAAGCTGAGTGCTGAGCGCCGACTGCGAAAGGTTGAGTCGCTCCGCCGCGCGCGTCAGGCTGCCCTCGTTCGCGATCGCCCTGAAATAGCGGAGATGGTGGTAGTTCAGGAAGGCCATGCTCCCATTCATAAAACAGAACGGGACTGGGCCAAAAGGAGATTAGATAGAACGTGCGGGCTCTCTCGGAAGCTCAGCGCGGGCGGGCCTCACCCCACACGCCCACCACCTGTCCGGTTTTGCTCCGGTCAGTTTCCATAGAGAGAAGGTTGGATCAGGAATCCCCGGTAGAATCCCGCCGCACCTCCCGCGGCCGGATCGGTGATCGTCTCGGAACCGTTCGTGGTGTCGATCGACTTGAGAAAACTCCACGAGGCCAGGTCGGAAGTCTTTTCGAAGCGGTAGCTCGGCCCGGCGCCGCCGGCCAGTTGCAGGGTGAAGGAACCATTGTTCCAGGACATGGAGAGGGGTTTGAGCAGCAGCTCGGTGTCGCGGGAAAGTTCGTCGAAACGCCCGCGCATCGCCTTCAGGAGCGCGGCGGCCGAGGGATCGGTCGCGCGGGAATCGCGCTCGTAGGGATCGGCCGTGAGATCGAACAGCTCCGTCCACTCCTCATGCCCGGGATAGAGGACGAGTTTCTCCGTGGCGGTGCGCACCGCAAACATCTCGGGATGGGCAGCGGGATAGGCGGGATCGACGAAGTATTCAAAGAGAAAGGCCGGGCGCCAGGCGACCGCGGTGTTTTCGAGCAGCGGCCGCCAACTCGTTCCCTGCATCGCGGCCGGTGGGACGATCCCCGCGAGATCGAGGAAGGTGGGCGCGAGATCGATATTAAGCACCATCTCGTCCGACACTCGCGGGGTGGTGATCATCTTCGGATAGCGCACCAGGAGCGGGATGCGCATGCTCTCCTCGTAGGCGGAGCGCTTGTCGCGCAGCCCGTGCTCGCCGAGGTAATAGCCGTTGTCGCCGCAGAAGACGACGACGGTGTTTTGCGCGAGGGCCAGTTCGTCCAGCTTGTCCAGAATGCGCCCGAGGTTCTCGTCCACGCCCTTGAGGGTGCGGAAATAGTCGCGCTGATTCTCGGCCCCGGGGCTGGAGACGGTGGTGGGGTAGGGAGGGACATCGCTGGCGTTGACGGCGGGGACGGGAGTCGAGCTGGCGTAGAGGTCTTTGTGGCGATTCGCGGGCGTGCGCGGGTCGTGCGGAGACTTGTAGCCGACGACCAGGAGGAAGGGGCGGGTCGCATTTTCGCCGAGGAACTGCAGCGCGTAGTCCGTGCTCACATCGTCCACCCAGCCGTTGCTGCCGACCGACGCGCCATTCAGGAGGAACTGCTGGTTGAAATACTGTCCCTGGCCAGGGTAGGTGGCGATCCAAGTGAAGCCGGGCCGCGCCTGCTGATTGCCCATGTGCCACTTGCCCACGTAACCGGTCTGGTAGCCCGCGTCCCGCAGCAACGTCGCGTAGGTGACGGCATTCGCCGGAAAGGCCGTCGCGTTGTCGCGGATGCCGTTGAGGTGGTTGTAGCGGCCGGTGAGAAAGGAGGCGCGGCTGGGCGAGCAGAGCGAGTAGGTGACGAAAGCGTTGCGGAAGCGGATGCCCTCGGCGGCGAGCCGGTCCATGTTCGGCGTCTGGTCGGAGAAGAAGGGATACCGGGCATTGCGCGGGCCTTGCGCGGCGAGTTCCCGCTGCACCACCCCCATCGCGTCGTAGCGCTGGTCGTCGGTGATGACGAAGATGAAGTTCGGTTGGGAGGAAGGGGGCGGAGGCGGGGGGCCGCCCACGGTGGCGAGGACGAGCTGCGGGGCCGGTCCGGAGCCGTCCTTCGAGCCGACGTTCCAGCCGCTATTGCCGTTGCCCGAGTTCGCGTCGGGATTCAACCGCAGCGCGAGGTACTTTCCGGAGCCCGCGTAATTCGGATTCGCGTCGTAGAAACCCTGCAGATACTGTCCGAACGCCGAGTCCACGCTCGTCGTGACCAGCGTGGCGTTCGCCGTGGAGGGAGTGAGCAGGTTGTCCTGCAGCTTGGTGTGAGCCGCATCGCCGGTATCGGCCTCGAAGTAAGCGAGGCTGGATTGGGTGTTGCTCTGGAAACCGAGTCCCCAAAGATCGGCGTTGAACCCTCCTCCCAAGGCGTTCAGGTGCTGAAAGCTCAGCTTCGCCCCGGCGACGCTCGCGCCCTGCGGCAGCGGCGGCAGCTCGAAGAGGAACACGGCCGCCCGGCCGCCCGCCGGCGAACCGGAGTTCGCCCCCACCCGGATGGAGGTGGAGGTGTCGCCGACCACGGTGGGCGGATTGCCTTCGGCGATCGCGTAGTCGCGGATGACCGTGCGGGTGATCTCGCCGGCCTGGAGAGAGCCGGCTGCCGCGGCGGCAAAAAGCACGCAGCCGGTGGCGAACCGCATCATTTGGGGGGAGGAGAAGCGCAAAGAGAACGGATCAGGCGGAAAGGCGGCGGCGCAACAAAGCCATCATGCCCAATCCACCCAGGAGCATCACGAAGGAACTGGGCTCGGGCACCGCCCGCAGCACGACATTGTCGATGCTGTAATTGGTGGTGGAAGTGTCGTTCTTGATCGGCACCAGATTGAAGGAGGTGAGGGGGCTGCTATCGGAGCCTAACGCGAACGGGGTGCTATCGAGGAAATACTCGACGTCCGCTCCGGTCGCGGTGCGAGTGATCCGGAGCTCGAGGCTGTGCTTGCTCTGATCCGAGATCGAGCCCCCGGTGCTCGTGCCGAGTGCCGTGCCGCCCGACAGGATCGTGCCCGTCCCTGACCCATCGCGAAAGAGACCGGCGTTTCCGGAATTAGTAATCCTCACATAATATCCCGTCGCGTCGTCGGTCGCGGTGCCGGTGTTATCCGCATTGACGAAGCCCGTTGGATCCCCATACAGGCCGAAAAAGAAACCGGAACTCGCATCGGGGGCGGCCCGGAAGTGGAAATCCATCGTGAGGCTGAGGTATTCCCCCACCGTGCTACCCAAGGTAACCCGTGAATCGTCGGCGCTACCCCCGGTGCCTGGTCGGTTGTCGCTCACATCCGAATCGAACGAGCCGAGATACACGACTCCGCCAAACGCGGGGTTGATACCAAGAGCCTTGGTGCCGCCGTCTCCGGCGAAGCTGTCGGTGATGACGGTTATAGTGGCATTGCCTCGCGAGAACCAGGCGATGTCGGTGTCGCTGACGGTGTCGTTATTGACCGTCGAACCCGTGCCTTCGAAAGTGTCGTTGAAATAGGTGATGGTCTGGGCTTGGGCGCTGACCGCGAAAGCCAAGGCCGCGAGGGGAATGAACAGGTTTTTCATGAGAGGAGGGTGTGCTGGGTGAGTTGTTCCAGTGGGATGTGGTTTTTCTTGAAGTTCGGCACCAAAAGGTGCGCGGGGTTGCGGGTAACAGAACAGGAGCCGGCGCAGGGGCGCAAAGGATAATCTGCAAAACACGTTGCGCAGCGGAATGGGTCGTGCTTTCCTGCACCATGCCACGGCGGCCCAGCCTGCAAACCATCGCCGACGCGGCTGGCGTCGCGAAATCGACCGTTTCCCTGGCGCTTCGCGATCATCCGCGCATTCCGGAAGCGACCCGCCAGCGCATCCGCGCCGTCGCCGGGCGGCTGGGATACCATCCGCACCCGCATCTGACCACGCTGATGACCCATGTGCGGGCGTCCGGCCGAGTCGATTACCAGGAGACGCTGGCCCTGATCCAGAGCGTCGAGCCGGCTCCC
>JBGTNO010000018.1:0-48483 GCA_041743065.1 Chthoniobacterales bacterium | reverse complement strand
GAGAGAAGTGGCGAGGCGGGTCAGTGACGGGAGCATCCTGGCGCTGATCCGTGCATGGTTGCGGGCACCGGTGGTGGAAGAGGAGGCGGGTAAAAGGAAGATCACGCCGAACCGACAGGGCACGCCCCAGGGCGGAGTCATATCGCCGCTTCTGGCTAATATCTACCTCAACCCGCTGGATCACGAGATCAATGAAAGCAGGACAGTGAGAATGGAGCGTTACGCGGACGACTTCGTCGTTCTGTGTCCCAAAGGGCGAGGGCGGCAGGTAAAGGAACAGATCACCCGGTGGATGGAAGACCGGGGCTTGACTCTCAACGAGACCAAGACCCGGTTGGTGGATGTGCGGGAGGAGGGGATCAGGTTCCTCGGCTTCACGGTGAGCGGCCGGAAGAATAAGAACGGCCGCTTTTATCCACATGTGGAGCCAGCGGCGCAAAGCTGCGCCGCACTGCGGGGGAATCTCCGGGACATCCTAAACCACAGCACGCAATGGCAACCCATTGACAGCGTGGTTCGGGACGTCAACGCCGTGGTGCGCGGATGGAGCGCCTACTTTCACTATGGCAACAGCGTGCGCGTGTTTGAAAGGATGCAATACTGGATCGACAACCGGATGCGCCGGTGGGTCTGGAGGAAACATAACTGCCGCCGCGCCCTGCACAGTCACTACGACAACACGATGCTGCACCAGCAATACGGACTCTGGAGCCTGCCGACCACGGCAGGCTGGAAGAAGGCATGAGAGAGGCGAAGCCAAAGGCGAAGCGACGAATGGGACTCGGAAAGCCGTGTGCGGGAAAACCGCCTGCACGGTTTGATGAGGGGGACTTGAGATTGACGAACGGGTATGGCCGGCTGTGAAATAGACGCAAAGGGAAACCTGGAAACTACGATGTCACAGAAGCCTGGAGCCCTCCCAATCTCTGTCCTACTCTACTTCGCGAATGGCGGTTTGCAGACGCCCTGGATCGAGACTGCCGCTATCCATCAGCAGCACGAGATCGATCAGATCCTTGACGCGAGAGTTCGGTTGCCCCTCGCGCGGCAGCGTGTAAGCGTGGAGTTTCTGAGCGAAATGTTCCTCCCTCGAAATCGACGGGATGGACGGCGCGGGGATCCGGGCGAATCCAAGCCAGTCGCGCGGCTCGACAATTTCGGCTGGATCGCGTTGCACATCGCCGAGTGCGACATCCAAATGGAATCGCGCGAATGTACGGCCATCGAGCAACGAGTCCACCGGGTGACGAGTTCCGCCATAGGGCGGAGCATCCAGATCCATCGTCGGCTCACCGATGTTGAAAACAAAGAAATCCCCCAGGTCGCGCGCTGCCGCAGACTGCAAAATCTCCAGAAGCGCGTCGGCACTTCGGCTCGGATCCCCCGAAACGGGCGGGCGTTCAAGACCAAGATCGATATCTTTCGTGGTCCGAGCGGCGTTCAGCTTCAGTTCGAGAGAGTATGCGCCCTTCAGAATCCAGGGCGGATTTCCCTCGGCAAAAAGCCGGGCGAGGAGCCGATCGAAAGCAACCTGGCGGCGGATGCGTTGCAGGTCCACATACTCACGACGGGCGATTGCGGCCAGTCGATCTTCGAGCGCGCGCCGAAACGCCGAGGCGGTCTGTAGCTTTGGCCTTTCAAGCAGCTTGAAGGAGTTTTCGTAGCCAGAGATCGAGGTCGGGCGCCCCAAGTGCGGCGGAAATTTCACGCCGGGTAATCAGCCCCCTACTTTTTCCCGCGCTAATCGCTTGCTGAATGATGTCCCGGCTCGCGTCCCCGGATGCTGCAGCGTCGATGATGGCCTTCATCGGAGTCGTAACATCGAAGCCGCGCTCGTGCAGGATTTCCTCGGGCGACAGCCGCGCCTTGGGCAGGATCAGAACCGGCGGCGGCTCACCGCTTCGCCGGAAATCGGGCGGCACAGTCATGTGGAGCTTCGCAGGATTCGCATCCGATAGCTCTTTAGTGCTCAGTGCTGTCAGGTGAGAATAGACACCCTTGGGAACACCGTTGCGATCACGCGACCAGAGTGACCAAAGGACGAGCTGACCATGATCGCTTTGCGGAAATCGTTTTAGCCGGTAGATGCCACGATGCTCGCGCACCCAGTTGCCATTTTGAACATGATAGCTGTGGGTGCTCCTGGCAAAGCCACACTCCGCCGCCTGTGCCGCGGTGAAATAGCCCTGCTGACTCTCCGCGATCTCGAAGAGTTGCTCGCGATCTGGGTTGGCTGGAGGCGCACGCATGTTCAGTTTTACTGAATAAATATGCGTTTGCCCGTGAAAGCGCAACCAACGAAATATTTCCTCGGAACCTGGGACGATGTGTGTCTCGTGCTCGCGACTTACGGCGAGAAGGCCATGTCGGCAGCGATACAAAACGCTCCCCCGGGATTGTTCGATCCGCGTTCCTGGCATTACTGGCATCACCGTCTCGGTTTGCTGCCCGTCCCACCGTTGCCACAGAGGGCAATCCCGGCGTGAAACCACGGCTGGAGATTTTGCCACCGCCACAGCAGCGCTTGTGGCCGAAGCGCTTGGGGCTACGAGAGCGCTCTCCCCCTCAAGCCGTCCGTGGTTTGCTTGCATCTCGACCGCGATGAAGTGCTGGCGGTAGCATGAACCTGCCCCGTTTCTTCGGCTTTGCAGTGAAGAATAATCGACCCCTTTCCCCTGCACGTATGCACGGACCGACCCCTCCCCACATTTGCACGGACCGACCCCTCCCCACATTATGCCCAAAGCCTTGGACGAAATCGCCCATGACGCCATTGAACTCCCGCGCCGACCCGCATCGCCGGACGGCTGGTGCAAAAGACACTAGCGCTTTACGTATCTCTGCCCTTCGACGATCCAGCCGCGGAGCACTATGCCGCGATCCGGCATGAATTGGAATTGAAGGGCGAACTCATTGGGCCAAATGATCTCCTCATCGCCGCCATCTGCGTGACGCACAATTGTATCCTCGTGACTTCAAATACTCGCCACTGCGAAAGTTGCGATTATCGGCGCATTTTCCGCTGCGAAAGCCACGGACCTCCGGCCGATTCTGCGCGTATGCACTGACCCCTCCCCCTTGTCCAGGAGGGAGAAAAGTGTCAATAGTAAGCTCTGACCCTCGCTCCTGCACTCGCTCCTGCAGACCTTCGCTCCTGACATTGGAGGATGTTCGAGGACCCAGAATTGGCGGCGGGGATGATGGACGAGGGTGACAGTCTTGCGGAGAGTGGAGGCGACTTCGAAGTTGTGGCCCTCGAAGTCGATGGTGTGGTCGTTGTTGACGCGACGGGAGCAGCGCAGGGAGAAGTGCAGATCGAGCAGGGCGGCGGGTGGGCTGGGACGCATGCGGCCCTCCCCGCGCCACGATTAGGCCTCCCAGATTTCGAGGGGAACCTTGCCGAGGGTGCGGTTCACGGTGCGGTTTTGGCGGGCGATCTCCATCTGGAGGACCTCATCGGCTTGGGGGCCATGTTTGGGCGCGGGCATGAGCGAGCAGATTCACCAGGCGGCGCTGAAAGGTGCCAAAGCGGCGTTCGATTTTCCCCTTGGCCTGCGGGGTGGGAGCGACGAGATGGGCGACGCCGAGGCCGCGCAGGGCGCGTTGGAACTCGCTTTTCGGATCGCTGTGATCGTGGCTGGAACTGGGGCCGAAGAGGCTCAGGCCGGAATGGTCATCGACGGTGAGCAGGAGGGTCAGCTTGGCGGCGGCGGGCCACCCCTGGTGGATGGAGCTCGTCGGCGACGAGCTGGTAGTTGGGCGGGTTTTGGAGCGGTAGGAACTCGAGGAGGAAGCGATGGTCCTCTGGTGGCCAGTCGCCACGCCGGTCGCCGCCGCTGGCCTTTGGCGCGAAGCCGTCGCGTTCGCGGAGCAAAGCCGTCCGCAACTCGTAGAGTCGGGAGCGGCTCACGCCCAGATGCGAGGCGGCGGTGGCCGCATCGAGCGAGCCCGCATTGAAGTCGGTCAGGACGCGCTACGCTCCGGCCTCCGGCGAGGCTGCGGCCCACGAAATCCACCTTTGCTCCGTCTCTGTCCGGTTTTGCTCCGGCCCCGACATGACTCTTGCTTACATCAGCGGCATCCCGACGCACGGGACAAATGAGGCTCAGGAGAGATTTTTTCTGTTCTCTCCCAGCCTTTGATTCGTCACGCCCCAGTCACACTCTTTTCAAGTTCTTGATACGGCCGCTGGAGCATCTTGATTTTGGTGTTGGAAGAGGAATGAATGGCCGCAAGTGCCTGCTCGGCAATGTCCCGCTGTTTCTGAAGGTCTGGTCTGAGATCTTTTGAAGTTCTCACTGCTGTGAGATGCGGTCGTCAGCCGCCTGGGCCTCTCCAATGATATCTCCGACGAGATCAGCAATTCGAGAATCGGAACCGCTGCGTCGAAAACAAGCTCGGATTGCGCAAGGCGCTTTTTCCCGGATGGTGTGTTTCAGGAGCTGCAGCTGCGCACTGCCCCGTAGTTGAGTTCTGCCCGGACGAAGGCGGACGGTGTATTACTTTAGGTATTACCCATGTGTGGGAGGACCGAATGATTGAAACGGGCAAACGCCGAAAATATGAAACGTTTTAGGCTCCGAAATATGAAACAGTTTTCTATAATCAACTTGTAATCAGATACTTATATCGACTAGTCAAGCAGTGTTTTCCGTATCCCGCGGATCTCATCAGACCGCAGCATTCAGGTGACCAGGCAACCCCGCCGCTCCGCCAGAGTGATCGTGGCGCGGGTGCCGGAATTGAAGTCGAGGAAATCGCTCTCGATCCCATCGCTGAAGATCACTCCGTTCTCGCTCATTTGACTTTCGATGGTCAGCGGGCGCTCGTCGGTCAGCCGTCCGAAGAGGAGTGTGGCGCTTGTCGCGCGCGTCGGGAAGGGCTCTCGCACGGTGAATATGAGATGCCGCGCATCCCAAGCGAACGACGGGTCGACGACTGCTGGCGTCGAAGAGTCGGGTCGCCCCCTCTCCGCCTCGTAAAGTTGAGCCACTCCCGTAGCTCCGGTAATCAGGCTCTTCAGCCAGCCGGTCGAGCCGAGGCCGGTAGAGACGATCACGCCGCTGCTGGAATGGGTTTCATTTCTTTTCCCCAGGCGGATCACATATCGGGCGGATCCGTGGCTGCGCGGTCCGATAAACAGATCGTTCACCGCGTACAGCGCAAGGCCCGTGTTGAGTTTCGCCACCGCCATGCTCACATGGCGGATCTCGCGTCGGCGGGCAAATACCTCGGGAAGAATCTTGCGCAGATGCTGCACTCGAAACGGCAGGAGCTGGCCATCGAACCGTTTCGGATCGGGATTCACTCCGATCAGCGGCTGGCCATCCAGATACTTCAATGTATTCGCGACCAGGCCGTCCTGGCCCAAAACCACGACAATGTCCTCCGGACCAAAAATAAAATTTGGAAGCATTGCGCGTTGCACCGTCTGGACGCGGCCGATCTCAGACAATGTCTGCTGCGCCTGGCGGATGGCCTGCTGGTATGCACCGTCTTCGCTTTCGTAGTCGGAGAAGTCCCCGCCAAGCCGATTGACGTAGAACTTCGCCTGCTGCTTCGTCGCAAAGCGTGCGCGCAGGTCGGCGAGCCGGGTTGCCCGGACAACGAGAACAATCTTATTGTCGGTCAGACGGTTCATTCGGCGCGGTCACTGGCGTGCAGCAACTCGCGCAGAAGGTCGGGCGAGATGTTGAGTTGCCCGATCTTATCCACGTTGGCCGCGATCTCCTGGAACGCCACGGCAATCAACTGTTCGGGTTTCATGCCGTTGTTGGCGAGCGCCTGGAGGATGCGAGGGTCGGCGCTGCCAAGCGCCTGCATCGTCGCCGAAACACCATAAGCGCGGGCGTCCGCCTCGGCTTTCGCGTTGTCCGCGGCGAGCGTCACGAGCCCTTTGCGCTTATCCTCCAGAGCGATCCCGGCTTCCAGCGCAGCGTCCTCCAGCAGATGCTTCTTCTCCTGCACGGCTCGCTCTGCGTCCATCTGAGCCTCTCGAATCTGGCGCTTCTTGTTCTCCACGGCGACTTCCGTATTGAGTTCGTTCTCCTTGATCGCGCGCTCCTGCTCCACGGCGGCGTTGCGGCGCAGGAAGATCGCCTCGTCGGCTCCGCGCAGAAGCTGTTCGCGCGTCTCGGCTTCCAGGGCCCGGGCGGTCTCCGGCGTCGGCTTGATCGCGAGAATCGATAGGCCGATGACTTCGATTCCGAGCGCGCTGATCTCGGGCGACGTGGCTATCTCGTTTCGGACGTTGATTACGATGCCCCTGGCCGCACGCAGGGCGTCGCGCAGCGGGAGTTTTTCCAACTCCGCCCGCGCGAACACATGAACGAGATTGATCACACGCTGCGGCAACTTTTCCGGATCTTCGGAAACATAGCTGTGCCCGTTCGGCGCCAGCGTGAAGTCCATGAGCCCGGCGAGTTTCTTTGGATCTGCGACCCGGTAGGTAACCTGGCCCTGGAGGGTGATCGTCTGATGATCCGCCGTCATTTCCTCGAAGATGAACGGTTCGTCGTCGCTTCCGACGGGAATGGCGATCAGCGACGTGGTCGGTGCGTAATAGAAGAATGACAGGCCCGTTCCTTCGCGGATGATTTTTCCGTTGCGAAACTGCAGCAGGTAGGTCGTGGGCGGTGTTTTGATGAAGCGAATTCCAAACATGGCTATTGGTCTTGAGGCTGTGGGCGACTGATTGCTCTAGTGCGATGAATCGTTTGTGGTGGTTAGTAGGGTGGGAAGAGGCGCCGCATTCCGTGCGCCATGATTACAGCGAGAAAAAGAAGATTGCGCACGGGGATGGCAGGCCAGCAGTAAGGTATTGGGCCAAGCGGGTGCCGCCTTTCCATTTGCCGGCCCAGCCTTTCACTGACGCGTCGCAGAAGATCAATGGAACAGGGCCATTCGATCACGCGGCTGCGCCAGCGATGCGGGATTCCCTCCACCCCCACTCGCGCGGCCACAAGCGCTCCCGCGATTGCCCCGACCGTGTCGGTGTCGCCTCCACACGCCAGGGCTTCAGTCACCGCAGATTCAAAATCCTCTCGATGGCGTAGCGCGGCGTATATCGCGACAGGAACACTGTGGAACGCGTACCCCGACACGCGACCGGCCGCTCCCAAGTCGGAAGCGAAGCCCGCAACCGTTTGATCGCCGGCCAAACCCGAGCGGATTCTCTCTACCAGAACGGTCCATTCTGATAGCTCCGAGATCTTCGCAAGCGATTGCAGCAAGATGTCCCAGTCCTCTCCCGGTTCTGTCATCCACGCCGCCGTATCGGCGACCGCGAGGGCGGCGATTTCAGCGCGAGGATCTCGATGGGTAATCTGCGTGCTCGCATGCACGAACTCGTGCCGCTTCTCTTCGCGGTTCATAAAATAGACTCCCAGCAAAGCACTACGCATCGCGGCCCCATTGCCGGCAGACCACACGCCGCTGCGGACGGGCGGGATGCCGATCCAGAGTTTGAGAATGGCACGCAGAGTTGCGAAGCCGACGCCGGCGGGCAGACTTGCGAGCCACCATCTGAGCCGGCGGGCAAGTTCTCGCTGGAATGCTGCGACATCATCGCCGGCTTCGAGCAATGCCTGCGCAAGCATAAACGTGTGCTCAGTGTCGTCGCTAATCAGCCCAAACGATCCCACCAGACGTTGCCTTAATGGCGGCCGAAAAAGCTTCTGTTGGCGGCAAGCCGACATCCCTTCCATCGGCAATCCCAACGAGTCACCCACCGCGGTGCCAATGAGGACTCCGGCAAGGGCTTCACGGATCCGCAGCGACATTGTTGGCAATGCCGTATTTGCGGTGGCGTCTCTCGCTATGTTCATAGCTCGAAATTGAACCCCTGTTTCTTGAGCGCGGCATATTTCCTGGCATCGAACCGAAATAGTTGGGCCGGTCGGTGAGCGCCTGTTCGCGCGTGCTCTTCAAGCGCGACCAGCAAGTCCATCCCGAGGATTCTCTTGCGAAAATTGCGCTTATCGAGTTCTGCCTGCAGCACGACTTCATAGAGGTGCTGAAGCTGGGAAAGCGTAAACCTTTCCGGCAGCAACTCGAACCCGATCGGTTCATACCGGACCTTGGCGCGTAAGCGGTGCAGTGCAGTTTTCAGAATGTCAGAGTGGTCAAAGGCAAGTTTCGGGAGGCGGGCAACAGGGAACCACCCGGCGTCGGTCGCGTCGGTGGCGGCGGCAGCCGGGTGTACGGCCAGCTTGACGAGGGCGTAGTAGGCAACGCTGACGACGCGTTCACGCGGATCGCGATCTACCGCGCCGAATGTGTAGAGTTGCTCGAGAAAAACGTTCTCGAGTCCCGTTTCCTCTGACAGCTCGCGGCGGGCTGCTTCCTCGATCGGTTCATCCACCCGTACAAATCCGCCGGGTAACGCCCACCTTCCCATGAAGGGCTCCAGGCCGCGTCGAATGAGCAGGACCTTCAGGTCCGTTTCGTCGAAGCCGAAGACGACACAATCCACGGTGAGGGCCGCTCGTGGAAATTCGTAGGTATGTGGCATGGTTGGTCAGTTCGAGAGCTTTTGTGGCTGCTCGGGCAAGTATTCCGCGATCACTTCAATGACTCCGACGATGTGACGGTTGAATTCAGGCAAGTCGTCGGCCGGAATCCAAAGCTCACGGTGAATGCCAGCGCCGACTGTCTGCTCTGGATAATGTCTCAGAAACTCGCTGCTGACGTTGAAACGTGTCACATAGCCGGCACCGGAAGCGCTGACGTTCCAATCCCGTGCGATCTGCCGGGCGTAATCTTCATTGAGCACCGGGTAGAAGATTGGCTGCTCCGGCAAACGCGGCGGAAATCCACGGTACGCGCTCGCGGCAATCAGATCGAGTTCCTGTGGCCCTACCGGCCGAAATAGCGTGGTGGTTGTCATTTGAAACAGACCTTCAATCCCAGATCGTCACGTTCCCGCACCGCGACGGGGGCTGTGTAGGTTTAGCACTTCCTGCGAGAGGACGATCTCGACTCCTGCGGCTTTCATTTCCTCGATGGCCCTGGGCACATCGTCCGGCTTAAGATCGACGCCGCGGCAGGCGTCCTCAATGAGGTGAGTTTTGAAGCCGAGTTTAACGGCGTCGAGCGCGGTGAACTTAACGCAATAATCGGTGGCGAGTCCGGCGATCCACACATTGGTCACCCCTCGCTGGAGAAGGTAGTCCGCCAGTCCTGTCGCCTGCCGATGGCCGTTATCATAGAACCCGCTGTAGCTGTCGATGAGGGGATCAGTGCCTTTCACAAAGACGTGGTCCCACCGCTGTCGGTCCAGTCCTGGAACAAAAGCGGCACCCGGGGTGCCCTGCACACAGTGCGCAGGCCAGAGGATCTGCGGAAGTCCCCCCAACTCGATCACCTCGCCAGGGCTCCGCCCGGTATGATTCGAAGCGAAGCTCCCATGATCGGCGGGGTGCCAGTCCTGGGTGGCGACAACGAGGTTGAAGCACGGTTGGAGGCGATTGACGACAGGCACGATTCGATCCCCTTCCGGAACGGCCAGGGCGCCCCCGGGAATAAAATCGTTCTGAATATCGACGAGGATGAGAGCGGTCATGGTTCGGGAGAATACTTAGTGTTTAACAAACACTAAGTCAAGCAGCTTTTCCTAGATTGTGAGTTCATCTGATTCAGGCTCCTATCGGCATGCAGTGGAAAGCCAGACTGCCGCCAATCCCCCACGGGATACATCCTCGGAAAAAGCGGCGCGCCGCTCTGGATCTTCCATCAACACGGGCCCCTGCCATAACGGGGTTGCATCCTAAAGCGGCTCTCGTCAGCCCCGATCGGATGTGGCCGCATTTCAGCCCAGTTCCAGGAGCTTTTTGTTGAGGATAGGAATTAGAGGATAGACACGCACGAAGCCGTCCGAAATGCGCTCGGCACGCAAAGCATTGGGATGGGAATCGGTGACTGCAATGCCTTTGATGCAGCTCGAACGGATCGCGGAAGCGGGCTGATCTCCGGGGAAGACACCGTGCGTAGCAATCGCCCAGATCTCGCGGGCACCCGCCGCGAGGTATGCCTCCGCGGCACCAACGAGACTTGAGCCAGAGCGAATCATATCGTCGTAGATGACGACAATCGTGTCCTCGACATCGGCGTTGACCCCGATCACCTCGGTCTTAGCGCCGCTTGTGCGCCGTTTGTAAACGAATGCCGGATCCACGCCCGCATCTTTGGCAAGGGATTCAACCCACTTGGCCCGGCCCGCATCAGTTGCCCCGAGGACGAATCTTTCGCCCCCGGTGATTGCGCGAGCTGCCTGCAGGACAAACTCCTTGCCGTACATGTGAAATGCCAGGATGGATCCTTCGAAATAATAGGGGATACCTTCCGAGTGCAGGTCGAAAAGGATAATGCGATTGCCCTGTGCCGCTCGCGGGATAGATGACAGCAACCGGGCGCGCGTCTTTGCCGTCACCACATCGCCCGCTTTGACTGCGCGTTCCTGGGTGGAGCAGCCGAAGTAGGGGACGACGATCGTCAGCCGGCGGGCCCCGTACTTGGTCGCCGCACAGGCCAGATCATATAGCTCCAGAGTCGAGGAATCACTCTCCGTCCCGCCGATCAGCACAACGTCCCGACCTGATACATCGTCGCGCAGCCGAAGTCCTCGCTCGCCATCCGGGAAGCGTTCGACGCTGACGGAACACTCCGTGGCCGGATCGCCGCCAATGGTGCCGCGTTCCCGCAAATACTCGTAGGCGGAAGTGTAGATGGTCATCATAGCAGGGAGTTTCAGAGGCCGCCGCGTTTGGCGGAACCCACTTCCTTCATCGGTGCTGACGGGAGCGGCTCGCTTTCTCGAACGTCGAAGACCTGCTTTAAATACGCCACGTATCCGGCGTCCTCGCACATGCTCTTTCCCGGCGCGTCTGAAATTTTCGCCGTCGGCTGGCCGTTGCACCTGGTCATCTTGATCACCTGACTCAACGCTGGTACGCCGAGGTCGTTCGTGAGGTCGGTCCCGATGCCGAAGCTGGTCATGATCTGACCCTCGAACTCTTCGCACAAAGCGAGTGCTTTCGGAATGTTCAGGCCGTCGGAAAAGACGGCCCATTTCAAACGGGGATCGATATTGAGCCGCCGATAATGTGCGATCAGTTTCTCGGTCCAACCCCGGGGATCGCCGGAATCGTGGCGGCACCCGTCGAAGAGTTTCGCGAAGTAGAGGTCGAAGTCGCGGAGGAAAGCGTCCATCGTGATGATGTCGGTGAGGGCAATCCCGAGCTGGCCGCGGAACTCACGAGCCCACACGTCCATCGCCCGCCTCTGGCTCTCGATCAGGCGGACATCGGTCGCCTGCCAGATCTGGAACCATTCGTGCGCGAAGGTTCCGAAGGCTGGGAGACCGTAGTCTTTCGCGAGTTTAACGTTGGAGGTGCCCACCAGGCATTCGGCCAGGTCCGTGCGGAGCCGGTCGAGAACCTTCTCCTGCCATGCTCGGGAGTAACGACGGCGAGTGCCAAATTCAATCAGGCGGAACTTCCTTCCATCCGAACCCTGGACGCTCTGCCAGTCCTTTGCCGCGCAAATCTTTTCCGTTAGCCGGCGATGTCCTTCGTTTTCGTCGATGTTCGGATACGCCCGGCGGGCGTGCAGTTCGCTGATGATCGAGAGGAGGTAAATTTCCCACCACGATACGTGGACCTGGGAGCCCGTGATCCGTATGTCGAGAGATCCATTTCGTTCGCCAATCTGAACCGCATCGGCGTTGAGCCGGAATATCCGGAGGAAATCGATGAAATCGGACGAGACGTAGGTGAGATGGCTGAGAAATTCCATCTCATCCGGAGTGAATTGCAGCGTCGCCACATGCCTCACCTGCTCGCGAATTTCGTCGGCCAGATGGCGCAGATCGATCCCCGGCGTGCGACATCGATAAGCGAACTCGACCTGCAAACTGGGACAGTGATGCAGGGCCGCCTGCGCCATGGTGAACTTGTAGAGATCCTGGTCTGCCAGGCTCTCGATGATTGGCGTGTCGTAATTTTTCATCGTCGGGAAAAGCAAGATTAGGGCGAAATCCGTTTGCAGCAGCCTCTCGCAGCGGCTGCTGGCCCTGGATCACAACATCGATGGCGCGTGAGCGCCAGTCCCTTCAATTCAACGCCGGTGGACGGCAGCACCAGGACTCTCTTACGCCGGAATCATTGATGCAGTTTTATCGCTCCCCGGACTATGGTGTGTCTGGAAGAGGCTACCCCCCTTCGCACGTCAAGAGGCGCTCGGCGGGACGCTCACGCCCGCTTCACGGCCGCGAAGCTCGGTCGCTTTCTGAATATCAAGCACATTGCCGAACTTCCGGTGCTGTCGAAGGACTTCGTCCACCTGCGATACTCGTTCCTCCAGTGTTCCGCTGACTCTGAAGAAAGGCAACCGCCTTTCCGCCAGATCACCGAAGATTTGGTCCTGAAACCACTTCCTCTTCTGATCTCCACTACGATCCCATGTGTCGGCGTAAGGGATTTCGGTGCCGCACACGAAGAGCAAGTCGTATCGCTTTTCTGCCTCTATTGCCAAGCGGGTCAAAACCGGCCCGACCCGGCCATGGTAGTCCTTGGCAAAAACGTACGTTGTGATCGGGTTCGTATCACAAAAGAGATACCGGCGGGACTCTCGCACCAGCGCATCCTCCCTGCTGTTGTGCTCTGGCGCGATTTCCTCAAACTGTTCCAGCGTGATTCGCCGGTCAACATGGTGCTCAAGCCAGTACTCCGCGCCGTATTCTGGCATCCACACCGTACTGTGCTGCTCGGCCAGGGTTTGGGTGAGGGTTGTCTTGCCAGTCGAGGGCGCGCCCATGAAGCAGACTTTGGTAATCAGGTCAGCGTACACCATCGGGGCAATGTATTGTCGCCCGGCAAAGTAGTCCTCGCGGAGAGCCGTCCCACTGATTGGAACGACCGTGCGTGCCTCGTCGATCCTCCGGTCTACCGCACCCAGAGACCGGCTGACATGGTCACCGTAAAATTCACTGGAGTAGAAATGAGTGATGCGAAGCCCGTTGAGCTTCTTGAGAATGTAGGTTTCCTGCTCGCGACAGATCTCCGGGGTGTCACCGTAACCGTCCGGACCGTCCCATGCCTCAATTACTCGGACCGTCGGGTACAGCTCTTGTATCCACCCGGCGCGGACCTGGAGAGGCACATCGATCAGGTCCGTGGCATAGACTATGACGACCAACTCATCCACCTCGGACAGCGCGGCTTCTATAAGCATCTGGTGCCCCCGATGGAAAGGGGCGAACTTGCCCAGGGTTAAACCACGTTGCATGTCCCCGCCTCAGTGTTCGTTACACCTACTCTCTTCGTTCCCACGTGCCACCGCCAATACCCAAACAGAGCGTTCAAGAGAAACAGAGACCACATCAGAATCATCAAGTCTGCCGCCGCTCCCCCGGCTCTGAAGCGAAGGAACCACATTCCGATCGTGACGATGTTGAGCAGAATGTAAAGCAGCCACTGCTCCTTGTAGCGCCACATCATCAGGAAAGTAGCCACCACGGAAAGTACGTTGGTGGTTGCGTCAATGAAAGGCGTGTTCTGGCGAGGATTCAGACCCAGAAGAAGCCCAAGTCCCACTGTGCAGGCAATGCAGATGGCTGCGACTGTGAACCGAGCCGGCCAGCCAAGCTGCCTCATCTCCACTGTTCTGTCCTGTCTCGTGTGCCGATACCATATTACGTAACCGATGAGGCTGGTTGGGACAAAGAAAAGGAGATTGAGATAGACTTCTCCGTAGAGTCCGTTGCCGTAGGCCAGGATGGAATAGGAGAGACTGTTGTAGAGTCCAATGAGATACCCTTCACGTCGACCAATCGCCATTAGACCGACGCAAAGAATGCCAGAAAGGAAGACGGTCGCGTCGAAAACGGTTGCTGCAAGACACGCGCTCAACAAGCCGCCTGAAACCACCAGAAAGGCGAGCCATGCGCGGTCAAGTCTACAGACTCGTGATGCCTCGTGCATCATGGATAGTCCCTCGTGTCATGAGTCATTGCCAATGTCCGAGAACTGCCGTTCGCTATTGGGGGCGGCCCTCCGATGGGAGATCCCGGTCTTGACCGGCCTCCGACCTCGACTCAGGAGAGTCGGCGAGTTGGTCAGCGCCGTTTAGTTCGGCATTTTGGGTATTCGCGCTCCCGTCCTCGAATATTTCAATCACGTGCCGCGGCTCGAATGAGACCTCGTGCCCTGCCTTAATCTGGTCCGTAGAGTAGGGGTCGTTGTCGAGAGTCCCTGTATAAGCTGATTCATCACCACTTTTCACGATGACCCACATCCGTTCTCCCTGTGTCTGTTCTCCATCGGTTAAGCTGAAGACCAGTTTCACCAGATCATCTTTGACGAGATTCTCCCGACGCTCTTTCGGAGGAATCCAGAACGTGTCCGGGTGTTCACGGTTTAGATCTTCACCATTTTCCAAGGTGAACGTGACATCGCCTTGGAGTTTCGCGATCTGCTCAAGATCGGGTGTCGAACCAGCCTGTTCATTTGTCTCGGGTTCCGCCGAAGATGGAGGATCACACGAGACGAGCGCCCCAACGATGAACGCTGCCAAGATACTCCAAAGTTTGCGGTGATGGCTCATTTTTTTGCCGAACGTCGAGTCAACTTACGCCTGAGCGTAAGCGAGGCATTGAATGAGGGTTGAGGTTGGAGCGATCATGACGGATGGAATTATGGGTGGGGCGAGCGACAGAATGGAAGACTCGTCATTCATATCCGGGTCGGAGGTAGGTGGCGATAAACTCGCCCACGCGCTTCTCGTAATCTTCGCCAGCGAATCGATAGAGATCGACGTGGGCGGCACCCAAGACCTCCCAAATCTTTTTCGGCCCTCTGACACCCGCGTATATGGCCTTGGCCTCGACGGGCCGGGCGTGCCGATCCTCGCTGCCATAGAGGACAAAGATCGGCTGATCGACCTTCTCCGCAGCTCGAACGGTATTCAACCTGTCTTCGTCGATGCCCAGGAACAATCTGATCTGCCACGTGAGCATGGGTGATAAGAGGCGTCCATAGCGACCGAAACGCATTTCGAGTCGATTGCCGACAGCCGTTTCGGCATCGGCAAACACAGCTTCCACGACCATTGCCTCAGGTGGCCGATCGTAGTCGGCCATGAGAGCCGCGGCTGCTCCAAGCGAGGTCCCGATGACGGCTACTGGCAGCGAATAGCGACCCCGCAGATACGCCACTCCGGCCGCCGCATCCATCGACTCAAGATGCCCCAGCGTGATGTGCTCACCTGCGCTCTCTCCATGGGCTTGGAGATCGATGCAGAGTGTGTGGTAGCCCTGATCACGTAGAAACCTGGCTCGGTCCGCCATGCTCCGCCGGTCAGCCCGGATCGCATGCAAAAGGAGAATCGCGCCAAGAGGCGCCCTCTCTCTCCGTGAGCCAACCCGCGACCTGACTCCCAGTCTCGCTTTGGAACCGGACGGTCTCTCCGCCCAAGTAGGTGGGGGGAGGGCCGATGACCCGGGGCACTGGCGCAACAAGCTGATGACCTACGTAGAGCATGAATCCGATTCCTCCGAGAAAACACAAAGCCGCGACAGCCAGGAGGCTTCGTATCCACCGTATAGCAATCAGCGTCATCTCTCAGGCCCGACCTTATGGCGGCAGGCACCCGACAGAAAGTGTTGGCACCAGTCGATACTTTGTGATTTTCGTTCCCAGGAAGCTACCCATCGCGCCTCTTCTCCGGCACCGCCCGTGCCGGGGATGTCGTCGTCCAGATTTTTGGGAGGCCGAGCTTCGATCTTTTCGCGTTCACGCCGCGGCTGAACCTGAGTTCTACTCCTCAACTCGCCTCCGCTCTTCGCTGCACCCCGTACATTGCGCCTCAAATCTCATGATAGGCGCCGAGCTTGTCTCGTTGTTCGGGATCCGAGGCGACCTTGGATTTGAAGTTCGCGTAATCGATGTCCTGCCCCAGGCGCTCCATGACCCAGCCGATCTCCTCGGGTCCGACCACCAGGCGGTAGCGGTAATCCGCATCCCGTGTTGTGACGATCTTCTCTTTGATTCCGGCAAGATCCTTCAGATTCCCGAGGTCGGGCTTCACCCGGGCGCGGATGTGGAACTCGCCCTTCTTCTTCTGAACGATGCTGTAGAAACCGCGCTTGGTGAAGAGCCACATGGTCGGCAGATTGCGGCTTCAGCCTGCAAATGTCAGTCCTACTCTCCAACAAATCGCCGAGCTAGAGTCGATAAAGCGACCCGCGGATGCGATGGGCAGCTTCCAAAGAGCGGATTCCCCTGATAGTTAATCTGCGCTCCGTGACCAATGTTGATCCACCAGTACCGATCCGGCTTATCCCTCTTCCTTATCAGCGGGAGGTCGTGGCCTATCTGAAATCAACCGAGCCGGAGCTGTGGCAGTGGGGATCTTCGGCGAAAGTGCGCGGAGAATTTGCCGGCGAGATGCGCACCGGGTTGTTGAAGGCGAACTATCGGCTGGATGCGGACGCGCATCCGGACCTGGCCGAGCGTTGTGTTGTAGTCGCAGAGCGGTTGGGCGTGACGGCTCCGGTGACGCTTTATCAGGCGAGCGGGGGATTCGGACTGAACGCAATGCTTTGCCATCTTCCTGGCGAAGCGCACATCGTTTTCACAGGGCCGATTCTCGCAACGTTGAAAGGCGCGGAGCTGGATGCGGTGCTCGCCCATGAATTGGCGCACTTTCGCCTTTGGGAAATGGAAGGCGGTGATTTTTTGGTCGCGGATCGCCTGCTCATGGCAGCGGCTAATGATCCGCGTGCAGCGGCGAGCCATGCGCAGACGGCGCGGCGCTTTCGCCTCTACACGGAGGTGTTTGCCGATCGCGGATCGTTCGTTGGCTGCGGCCAGTTGGAGGCGACGGTCGCGGCGCTGGTGAAAACGGAAACCGGGCTGCCGGAGGTGAGCGCTGCGAGTTACCTGCGACAGGCCGACGAGATTTTCTCACGTGAAGACGCCACCACCAAGGGGTTGGAGCATCCCGAGACGTTTATTCGAGCGCGGGCGTTGCGGCTTTGGGCAGAAAACGACGCCAACCTCGACGCTTGGCTCACTGCCACCATCGAAGGGCCACTCGGCCTCGATGATCTCGATCTCGCCGGCCAGCAGCGCATGGCAAAGCTTACGCGCCGATTTCTTGGCGAGGTGCTCCGACCGAAATGGTTTCAAAGCCCCCCGGTGCTCGCTCACGCGCGGGCGTTCTTTCCAGACTTCGCGGCGGCGTCCACGCCCGATGAATCTCTCGCCACCGAACTGCGCACCGTCGATGCGGCGATGCGCGATTACCTCTGCTACTTACTGCTTGATTTTGCGGTGATCGACCGGGACCTGGAGGATGTTCCGCTCGCAGCCGCGCTGGACTGGAGCGAGCGCTTGGAGATCGCGGAGCAGTTTGAAAAGGTGGCGCTCAAGGAACTCGGGATCGGGAAGCGACAGTTCAACAAGCTCAAGAAGGGAGCAACGGCCATGCTGGCGAAAGCGGAGGCCAAGGCATGAGCGTCACCCCGTTTCTTCAACTCCTGCAGCGCGGCGAGGGCGTGGGCTTCCAGACCGACGACGTGCTGGCCGCGGTGCTGCCACTTTTCCGGCAGGTGGCCGCCTGGCACGAGCAGTCGCTCGTTGCTCCGTTGCATGGCCTCGCGACCCTTGCGGTCGATGAGCCTGGAGCGTTGCGTTGCGATGGCACCGCCATCGCGCCGGCCGCAAACCTCGCGCGCATCGACGAGCTTCAAAAACCGGTCGCCAGCGCGCTCAACGTGATTGGCCACGCCCGCGTGACCTCCGACGATGAAGCTGGCATAGAATACACCGATCTCGAGGTCACGGATGGCGAGGTGGAGATGAAGCATCCTGCCTACATCACCGGGTATCGGACGTGGGAGGAACTGGTCGGTCATCACGACGCGTTCACGGACATCTTCGCGCTTGGCCAGATTCTCGCCAGCATTGCGCTCGGTCTCGATTTTACGGATGCGGACGACCTCAGCATATTCGTTTCGCATCGAGCCAATCTATTCGGCGTGAACGCGCGGCTCCATCCGGTGCTTGCCTCCGTCATCGTCGAAATGACGGAGCTTAACCGCCATCGTCGAGCGCCAGACCTGCCGTCGCTCATTCGCCGATTGGAAAACTACCGGGAGCAGATGCCCGACATCGACGTGGCGAAGTTGCCCGGCTTTGCCGAGGCCGGCCTAAATGGGCGGCGCAAACTGGTGCAGACTCATCTGCGCGACCGGCTGTTTGAAATCACCCGCCGCAATCGGCTGCTATATTTCAAACCCTCGCAGGCGTCGCTCAACTTCACCGTGGCAAGCGTGCCGATGGTTATGAATCTGGCGAGCGTGCGGCTGGAGCAGCTCTTTGTCTGGCATCCGGCGTTGGCGGCAGAAGTCATTGACGGAAAAGCCATGAGTCTCGGACGGTGGCTGCGCTTCGAGGACCAGCCGTATCTGCCCAGCGCGCTCGACAAGCTGATCTCCGACGCGCGCCGCGACCGCGCCGAGTATGGCTTCGCACAGCTCCGGCTCGTGATTGCGTTCCTGCATTGGCACAACCTCAAGGAGACGCCGCAGGAACGCATCGTCTCGCCGCTCCTGCTGCTCCCAGTCGAGCTGTCAAAGAAGAAGGGCGTACGCGATCAATACCTGCTCGATCCCACGTCGAGCGAGGCAGAGGTGAATCCCGCGCTGCGTCATCATCTGCATCAGCTCTACGGACTGCGCCTGCCCGAATCCATTGATCTGCGCGAGACGCCCCTGGAGCAATTTCATAGTGAACTCAAAGCGCAAATTCGCGCGAGTGAACCTGGTGTCACGCTCCGGCTCGTGGACAAGCCCGAGATCCAACTTATTCACGAGCGGGCCCGCCAGCGGCTCGCTCAGTTCCAGCGCAAACAAAAGCTCCGCGCACCGGCGAAGCGCACCAAAGCAAGCTTCAGCTACAGCTACGATCGCGAGAACTTCCGGCCGCTCGGCCTCCAGCTCTTCCGGGAAAAGGTGCTGCCGGCGCCGCTGCCGCAGCGGGCCGCGGCGGGTGGACTGTCGGAAGCGCGTCTGCCCCACATGGTCGCGCCTGTGCTGCCCTCCGAGCCCGTCGTGGAGACGGAGCGGCAGACGTTTGCTTTGCGTGAAGATCGACCCGGCAATCCCTACTCATGGGACTTCGACCTCTGTTCACTCACTGTTGGTAACTTCAACTATCGGAAGATGTCGCTCGTGCGGGACTACGGCGCACTGCTCGATGACGAACTGACGAGCGAGGCGTTTGATCGCGTCTTCTCGCTCGATCCGCGCCCTCTCGATGACGAAGGCGCTGCCGCACTCGCGCGGGTTGACGAGTGGCCAGTGGTGCCTGGCGACGCTACCCAGTCCGCCGCGGTTGCGCTGGCCCGCACCGGTCGCAGCTACATCATTCAAGGTCCGCCCGGCACGGGGAAGTCACAGACGATCACCAATCTCATTGCCGACTACGTGGCGCGCGGAAAACGGGTGCTCTTTGTCTGCGAAAAGCGCGCAGCGATCGATGTCGTCTTCCACCGCCTGCGCCAGCAAGGGCTCGATGAACTCTGCTGCCTCATCCACGACTCGCAGACTGACAAAAAGGGGTTCGTCCTGAATCTCAAGCAGACCTACGAGAAGTGGCTCGCCGAGCCCGATAATGCCGAAGCCGCGCGTGAGCGGCGCACCGCGTTGCTCCGGCAAATGGAACACGATCTCGACTCGCTCCGGCGCTTCGACGCCGCAATGCGCAGCGTTCCGGAACATGTGGCGTGGCCCGTGCGCGAGTTACTGCACCGGCTCGTCGAACTGCGGGAGCACGAGCCGCAACTTTCCGTCGGCGACGCCGAGCATCTGCCAAACTTCGGCGTCTGGCGCACGCATGCCGACATCGCACGTCGCCTCGCCAAGACGTTGACGGAGGTTGCCGATACGACTTCCCTGGCGGCGCATCCGTTCCGCTGGCTGGGCGATGGCGTGATCCGCGCCGAGCGTCCACTGGAAACCCTCAACGATCTTGCGGATCGCACTGAGACTTTGCTCGATGGTGTGGAATCGGCGCTCGGGAGCAGCGGGCTGCCCGAGGAGCACTGGGACACAGTGGAGGAAATCGAGTCGCTGGTTGCTTTTGCAACTCAGGTCGCGGAGTTGGCCGGGCGCGATCAGCTCGAGCTGCTCGCGTCGAAAAGTAAGCTCACCAGGGCGTTGGAGAAAACCGCGGTGGAATTGGGCAAGTACGACAAGGCCGTCGAGCGCGCGCAGGCGAAAACGGCGCATTGGCGCGAGAAGCTTCCGTCCGGCGACGTACCAGCAGCCATAGCGCAGGGGCGGGCAAACGAGAATTCACTGCTGCGGTTCGTGAAGCCGTCGTGGTGGCAGCTTAAAAAGGCTATCGAGACGCGCTACGACTTTTCCAAGCACGCCATCCGGCCCGCGCTCTCACAGGTGCTCACCGAGTTGGAAGGGGAATACGCCGCTATCGCCGCCCGCGACGAATCCCGGCAGGCGGCCTTCGCCGAGTATGGCGTGGAACCGGTCAAATTGCTGGAGTCCATCGCCCCGCTGCAATTGCCCGACCTCGGGATGCCAGCGCTCACGGCGTTGCGTAACTTGCTGCTGGAGTCCGAGGAAGGCAGGGGCGTTGTCGAGCGACTGAACGCTCTAGCGCCGCGGCTCGGGGAATTAATCTCCGTGCTCGACACGCTGCTGGCCGATTTCCGGCGGCAAGATCTTGCGCGAATCGGTGAAGCGGTTCGCGATCTGCGCGAGGAAGCGGATGCGCTTCCGGAGTTGCTGCCGCTCCTGGGAGAACTCGCGGAGACGCCGCCGGCCTTTGCGCACGCGCTTCGCACTTTTACACTCACGCCGGATCAAATGGAGGCGGCGATCGCACGCACCAGTCTCGACCAGGTTTATCGGACCGAACGCTGGCTCCCACGTTTCGACGGTCGCGTGGTGGCGCATCGCGCCGAGCGCATCGGCACCACGGAACGCGAATGGCTCGCGGAGAACGCCGCGGTTATTCGCGCCGAGGTCCGTCATCGATTCCGCGAGCACGTCCAGGTCTCCACGCTCTCCGCCACGCAACTCGATGCCGCTGGCAAGCTCTTCAAAAAAGTTACAGCGCGGGGCGACGCGATCTGGAGCACGAATTCGGGAAAACGATGCGCTACAAATCCATCCGCGATTTGGCCGCCGCGGACACAGGACGGGTGGTGCGCGACCTCAAGCCGATCTGGTTGATGAGTCCGCTTAGCGTCTCCGACACGCTGCCGCTCGCACCTGATTTGTTCGACGTGGTAATCTTCGACGAGGCCAGCCAGATTCCCGTTGAGGAAGCCGTGCCGGCACTTTATCGCGCACCGCAGGTCATTGTCGTAGGCGACGAGATGCAGCTCCCGCCGACCAATTTCTTCTCCGCCGCCCGCGCCGTGGAGGACGATACTCTCGAAGTTGAGGAAGGCGGTGAGCGCGTCGCGGTCTCGCTCGATGCCGACAGTTTCCTCACCCAGAGCGCGAAAAATCTGTCCGCCACCTTGCTCGCCTGGCACTACCGCAGCCGTTCGGAATCGCTGATCAGCTTCAGTAATGCTGCCTTTTACGCCGGCAATCTCTACACGATTCCTGACCTCACTCTACCGGCCCCGGAGCAAGCTGAGATCCTCGTCCGGGCGCCAGCAGACGCCTCGATCAATTGCGGGTCGCTCCTCGGCCGACCGCTCAGTTTTCATTTCATGGAGCGCAGCCCATACGAAGGCCGACGCAATGGGGGCGAGGCGGCTTACATCGCCCAGCTCGTGCGTGAGCTTCTCCGGCGCGAAACCAAACTCAGCATCGGTATCGTCGCGTTCAGCGAAGCGCAGCAGGGTGAGATAGAATCCGCCCTCGAAACACTGGCCGCGGAGGACTCGGCGTTTGGCGGCCGACTAGAGGAGGAATACGCGCGTGAGGAGGATGATCAATTTTGCGGCCTCTTCGTGAAGAACCTGGAGAACGTGCAGGGCGATGAGCGCGACATCATTCTGCTGAGCATCTGCTATGGGCCGGATCCGAACGGGCGGATGTTAATGAACTTCGGGCCGATCAACCAACGTGGGGGCGAGAAGCGGCTAAACGTGATCTTTAGCCGGGCACGTCACCACAGGGCAGTGGTCAGCAGCATCCGGCATCACGCGATCACAAACGACTACAACGACGGCGCAGCGGCGCTGAAGAACTTCCTCCACTACTCCGAGTGCTCGTCCCGCGGCGAACTGCGACTCGCGCGCGGTGTTCTCGAAAGCCTGAACCCGCTTACGCGCAAGCAGCTTGCACCGGCGAACGGCAAGGACGCCGTCAGTCTGCAACTCGCAGAGGCATTGCGTGCGGCTGGCTTCGTCGTGGACGAGCACGTCGGCCAATCGCGCTTCCGCTGCGATCTCGCGGTGCGCACCGGTGACTCCCGGCACTACTGTCTGGGAATCATCGTGGACACCGCCGGGCACTACGCAAATCCAAACGTCGCCGAGCGCTCCGTCACGCAACCTGGCATCCTTCGCGCCTTTGGCTGGCAAGTCGCCCTGGTCCTGACGCGCGACTGGTATCACGAGCCCCAAGCCGTGCTCGACCGGATCAAACGGCTGATCCGCGGCGAGGTGGAGCCAACGGTCGAACTCGATTATGACCTCCCGCCGCCCGTGCCCGGAAATACCGGGCCGACTGCAATTCCGCTTGCCCCGACCAGCACTCTACCTCCCAGTGTCGCTGGCGCGACTGGGAGACGTCGTCGTCTCGAATTGATTGAGGGTCGTTCCTCCAAATTCTGGGAAGTGTCCTCCGACGGCGTGAACGTCACCGTCTGCTACGGCCGCATCGGTGCCCAAGGTCAGACGCAGACCAAAACTTTCGACACAGTCGAACGCGCTGGACGCGAAGTGGAAAAGCTCACCGCGGAGAAACTCCGCAAGGGCTACAAGGACGCCTGATCGACGCTCCTTTTTTATTTTCTACTGCAGTCGTCATGAGTAGCGAGCAGCGCTTCCCGTATCCAAGCGGATCTCATCGGACCGCAGCATTTCAGGTGACCAGGCAACCCCGCCGCTCCGCCAGCATGGTGCTGCGGGGCGTAGGCAAGAATAATAGGACTCACTCCTCATTCGGACCCCTATTCGAACAGCCAGCATTCATAGGCGAGGATCCACCGGCTCGCTTTCGAGGGCGAGAACTCCAAATACGCACTCATGGACGCGACGCAGCGGCTCACGAGTCACAAAGCGCTCCAAAGCTTCCAGACCGAGGGCGAACTCTCGCAGAGCGAGCGAGCGTTTCCTCCCGAGACCGCGCGAACGAAGGCGTTCGAGATTCTCCGGCGCGGTGTATTCCGGGCCGTAAATGATTCGCAGGTATTCCCGGCCCCGGCATTTGACCGCCGGTTGGATCAGGCCCCGGCGGCCGGTCGCGACGAAGTCGAGAGGCTTGACAACCATTCCCTCGCCGCCGGCGTTCGTCATGTCCGTCCACCACGCGATGCCCTCGTCCTGGCTGGCAGGGCTTGTGACATCGACCGTCATGTGGGCGGTCGCGAGGAGAAGTTCCGGCTCTGCGGTGCAGATCTTCGCCAGCGCTGCCATGTGCCAAAAGTGGTCGCGATCCGAGTGGACTTTGCCTTCAGTGGCCAGCAGATGAAATGGGGCGACTTTGAGATCGGCAAGTGAGTTGACGGGCCAGCAGTAGCGTCGATAAGCGTCCACATATTTGCCTGCCGCCTCGTCCCTTGCGCGCGACCGTCCGAGCATATCGGTGACATCCAGTCTTCGCGCCTCGGCGGACACCAACGCATCGATAGCACACGAAAGCGATGCGCGGGCAGCGGCGCCGACAGCGGCGTATTGCTGGCGCAACAATTCCTGCGCCTTCGCCGACCATGGCATCAGCTCGCAGTCCAGACAGACCCAATCTGTCGTGAACTCCTCCCAGAAATTCGCCGCGTCGAGTGCGGCGCGGATCTTCGAAAGGAGCGCACCCTCGATCTCCGCATCGTCAAAGAATCGCCTTCCGGTCCGCGTATAGATGATGCCGGACTCGTCCACGACACCAAAACGCTTGAGCGCCGCCTCGCTGTTTCGGCAGACGATGATAACGGCACGGGAGCCCATGTGCTTTTGCTCGCAAACCACCCGAGCTACGCCTTCGTGCCGATAGTAGGCAAATGCCTCGGCGGGATGCTCGAGCAGGCCCGGCTCTTTCGTCGTCTCCGTCGGAGACATCGTCGGCGGCAGGTAGATCAGCCATTTCGGATTCGCCGCAAATCGGCTCATCACCTCCAGCGCTGCGATCGCGTTCTCTTCGCGGATCGTAACGTTCTGACGCAAGCGGGTGGAGATGATCCGCTTGCCCAGAACGTCCTCCATGTCGAGCAGATCATCGAGCTGATGCTGCGCGCTCAACACCGGGGCCGCGATGCCTTCCTCAAGGAAAGGACGCGCGGGCACACAGTAGGTGTGCGCCGCGGGCACGGAGACCATTTCCTTCTCCGGATAGCGAAGCGCGGTGAGTTTTCCTCCAAAAATACAGCCCGTATCGATGTTGATGGTTCGATTGAGCCACTCGGGCTCGGGCACCGGAGTGTGGCCGTAAACAACCATCGCCTTGCCACGATAATCTGCCGCCCAGTTGTAGCGCACCGGCAGACCGAACTCATCGCTTTCACCTGTCGTTTCTCCGTAAAGCGCGAACTCCCGAACGCGGCCAGACCCCCGCCCCTGCATCTCCTCTTTCATCCCGGCATGGGCGACGACCAGCCTCCCGTCGTCAAAAACGTAGTGGCTCACGAGGGAGTCGATGAACTCCGCTGCCACCCGACTGAATCCACGATAATGTTCTTCGTACGCCTTGAACTGCTCCAGAGACTCGGCGAGACCGTGTTTGATCTGCACGTCCTTGCCCCACACCGCGCGCATGAATTTGATGTCGTGATTACCTGGAACACAGAACGCGTGCCCGGCTTTGATCGACTCCATAACGAGCCGTACAACCTCGGGAATCTTCGGCCCGCGATCGACGAGATCACCGACGAAGATCAGTTTTCGCCCTTCAGAATGCGCGTAGCTTCCGCCCGGTTGCGGCTCGTAGCCCAGCTCTGCCAGGAGTGCGGCAAGTTCGTCGAAACAACCGTGCACATCGCCAATGATGTCAAACGGGCCGTGCTCATCCCGCTTGTTGTTCCACAGCGGCTGCCGTTCGATCGTGACCTCCTCGACTTCTTCAAGAGTGCGGAGAACGAAGACATGGCGGAAACCTTCCCGCTGTAACTTGCGGAGTGAGCGCTGCATCTGCTGAGTCTGCTGCCGCACGACATGCGACCCAAACGTGCGGTCGGGACGGCTCTGATTCCTCTCGTGACACAGCTTCTCCGGGAGATCGAAAACGATGGCGACGGGCAGGCAGTGATACTGCCGAGCCAGCGCAACCAGTGGCTTCCGGGATTCCTCCTGAACGTTTGTGGCATCGACGACCGTCAGCTTCGCGCTGGCGAGTCGCTTCGACGCGATGAAGTTCAGAACGGCAAACGCATCCGGCGTCGCCGCCTGATCATTCTCGTCATCGCACACGAGCCCTCGGCAATGATCCGAGGACAACACTTCCGTGGGTTTGAAGTGACGGCGGGCAAACGTCGATTTCCCCGATCCGGATGGACCGATAAGAACCACAAACGCTAGCTCTGGAATCGTAATCTTCATCGTTTCTCCCAATCACAAAGCAGGGTGGTAAGGTTCTGGCGAACGGCTGCGGACAATTGGTCGCCGGCCACAGCCATCGCTGATTGTGCCGACTCGACCTGCCGCTGAGTTGGCTGCAAGAAGCTGACGTTGTATCGATACAACCACTTCTCAACAGCAGCCTTCGCAATCTCTCGAACTTGTGGATCATCATCGCCGCAGGCGCTGATGAGTGGGCTGAGCCGTTCCCATTTAGTGCCCCTGACAAGGAGCCGAATTGTATTTCTTCGCACGTGTGGCTTGGGACTCCCTTGAAATATCGATACCAGTTCCTTGTATGGAACGGAGTTCGCCTGGGGGGCAAGCGCCCGCTCTGCCTGCCGGGAGATGCCGGGGCTGTCTCCTTGCAAAGCCTTCAAGAGAAAAGGGAGAGCTTCCGTTGGAGCCAGGCGGCCGACCGCCACTGTTGCTGCCATACACACCTGAACTGGGTGTGATTGCAGGTAGGGTTTGATTAAGTCGAAATCCTCTTGGGCGCCGATCTCGCCCAAGCCGAGGATCGTCGCCGCCAATCTCTTGCCGCGAGAAGTCTTGAGCAATTGAATATACTCAGCCCGAACGTCAATATTGTGTCGCCGAACCAGGTGAAAGCGGGCCAGTTCCCGAATGCTGGCATGTCGATCAACGAGCGCCTCGAGCAGAAAAGCCACCAACTTCCCTGAGCCTCGATCAACCGCGCTCTCAAGCGCCGCGCGACGAACCGGCATGAAATGATCGCTCAAAAAGCGTTCGCAGAGCCGATCGAGATCCGCGATATGAACTTGGCGGAGAAGGCGCTGCGAGGCGCGAAAGCGGAGAATGGGATCTTGAGTTTCGATGGCAGCCTCAAGCAAAGGGCGCGTTTGGATTTCGGGCATTCTTTCCACCACCCGAAAGCAGGCTCTGCGAATGTCACGGTCACCGGAAGTGATACCGTTGACCAAGGCATCTCGGCACTCGGAGTTTACCAGAAGGCCATACACAGCTTCGACGATTGTCTCATGCATTCCACGCCCGCATGACTCCAGGCGTGTTACAAGCGGAAGATTCTGAATCCACATCATGGAGTTCTCCTGAGTCAGGCGGGCGAGCACCTCGCTCTGCGCCATCGAACGGATGGGAGCCACCCAGTCGTTTACCCGAAGGAGTAGAAAACCAAGAATCTTCCGGTCGCGCATGGCGCCAAGAATGCGCACCGATTTTTCCCGGACATATCCATTCGGATGGAAGCTGGACACCCCCAGCATTGCCCATGCGTTTGCATCGTCGGCGAAAGCACCTACCTGCTCTGGCGTAAGGCGCCGCCATCCGTCCAGATTCCAGTTCGAGGCAGTTGCTGCCCGGAGACTCTCATCAAGTTTCGATAGGTGCGCAGGAGGCACCAGATCGAGTTGCTGCGCGATCGAAGATCCGGCGGCTTCTCTAACCGATGAATCTGACGACGAGAGGTATTCGAGAAGATGCCAGAGACTGGAAGGCGTGCCGGCCTCGCCAAGCTGTTTGATAGTCGAGACCTGCGCCGCACGATCAACCGCTCCGCTCGCGGCGCGGTGCCGCCATGGCCAGCACATCCTGACAATTGCGTTTCGGATATTCATTAGTCTGATCGCACGAACACAGACATTTGAGTCGGCGCGCCGACGGTGGCGTCTTCCGGTCCGACAGGTAAAAACTTGGCAGTGTAGCCAAAGCGTCCGGCCACGCCTTTCGCCCAAACTTGAAACTGCTCGCGCGTCCACTCGAACCGGTGATCCTTGTGCCGGAACTTCCCTGCTGGCAGCGATTCCCACTTCACGTTGTATTCCGCGTTGGGGGTCGTGAGAACGACCGTCGCGGGTTTCGCGCATTCGAATAGCACGCGCTCGAACGCCGCGAGCCGTGGCGGATCGAGATGCTCGATCACTTCCACGACGGCGGCCGCATCATAGCCAGCAAGTCGTATGTCCCTATAGATCAGTGAGCCGTGAATTAGCCGGATGCGATTCTGCTGCATCGGCGGAAGGCGATCAAGCCGTTCGCGACCGATTTCGAGGGCGCGGTACGAAACATCCATTCCGACGATTTCCTCGAACTGCTTTTCCTTGAGCAACGCACGCACGAGCCGACCCTCGCCGCAGCCGAGGTCGAGCACCCGTTTGGCGCCGCTGCGTTTCAACTCCGCGAGCACCGCGCCGAGCCGCTGTTCATTCAGACTGATCTTCTCCTCGAACTGCGCCTCTTCCTGCGAATGAATCTGTTCGGCACTATCGGGATCGGGGTTGTCCTCTTCAGTCAGTCGGCTCAGAACGTCGTCAACCAGACTTCGCCGGTGCTTGAGATAGCGGCGAGTGATCAAGTCGCGCTCTGGATGCGTGCCGTGCCAGCCTTCGCCATGGCGCAGAAGTTTGTCCACCTCATCATCGCCGACCCAGTAGTGCTTGTCGTTATCCAGCACCGGAATGAGCACGTAAAGGTGCGAGAGCAGCACGCGCAGCGGCAGGGTCGCGTCGAGCGTCACTGTGAAATACGGGCTCTCGCCCCAGTCTGGAAAATTTTCATCCAACGGATGCCCTGTAACGCTTAACCGGTAGCCGAGCGGCTCGAACAGCCGGCGCAGGAACGCTTCGCCACCCCGGCAAGGCAAAGCCGCGATAGAAGCCGCGAGCGGCAGTGGCGAGTTGACCAGTTCAGGACGCTCTTTGCTTCTACCCGACAACGCACTCCCGAAGACTTCGGCGATCGCGACGCTCAGAAATGATGAAGCCACATACGGACGGTCATTTACGTAATGCTCGAGCGAGCGGCCTTCCCCCGCTGGTCCGTGACGCCCCCGAACAAGCCCAACCGGATCAATTTCCAGAAGCAGCGCAGCCTTGCAACTCCCTTCCGTTGCCTCCGGATAGAATACGTGGGCCTGGCCGAAACTGAGCTGGAAGCTCTGCATCCGCGCTGGATTCTTTCGCAGCAGATGCCCGAGATCCGTTGCCGGTTGGTGTGTGGTGGCGATTGTCAGAAGCATTTTGGCGGGGCATCATAGACAAAGAAATCGCTGTCGGGCGAGTTCGATGAGGACGAAGAGACGGCTCTCGCTCGACGCCAGGATTTCCTTCCCAGCCATGAAACTGCCGATCATCAAGGGCATCATCCACCGACGTATCCTGGCGAATTTCCGGGTTGATTCGGATGTGATGAGGAGGCACCTGCCGCCCGGATTCGAGCCGAAGCTTCATGCCGGGTCAGCTATTGCCGGCATCTGCCTGATCCGTCTCGAACAGATTCGGCCGAAGCTCGCGCCAGCCTTTCTTGGCGTCAGCAGCGAGAACGCCGCGCATCGGATCGCGGTACGATGGACCGACTCCGACGGTGCCGAACATGAAGGCGTTTTCATCCCGAGGCGGGACACCGGCTCCTGGCTGAACCATCTAGCGGGCGGGCGTCTTTTCCCCGGAGAGCATCACCTCGCAGATTTCGTCGTTAAAGGTGACGACGATTCGGTAGACCTCGAAATGAAATCGCGGGACGGGAAGGTGGCCGTGAAAGTCAAAGGCAGATCAGCCTCGGTTCTGCCTTCTGCTTCAGGCTTCGGATCACTGGCCGAAGCATCGGCATTCTTCGAGAGCGGTTCGCTAGGCTATTCTGTCACGCGCGGTTCGAATCGACTCGACGGAATCTCGCTTCGCACTCGTGCATGGAAGGTGGAAGCGCTGGATCTCACGGAAATACATTCGAGCTACTTCGCCGACGCGACCCTGTTTCCCAAAGGCAGCGTTCAGTTCGATTGTGCGCTGCTCATGCGAAACATTCCACACGAGTGGCACGCGGTGCCGGACTTCGCGCTGGGCGAGCCCTGCTGCAAAACGGGAAATACTCAGGAAGTTGAGACGTAGAATGCGAAGCCGAAGGATCTTGATCGTTCTCGGTGTCTGCCTGCTCGGGGCTGGCGGGGCTCTGTGGTGGCGAACTGCGGCGGCGGAACAGGTTCAGTGGGACCTAAGCGCCGCGGCTCAGCGAGGCGATTTGGCGGAAGTTCGCCGACTGGTCGAACATCGCGGAGCCCGAGCGGACGCATGGCCAAAGCGGGGCGACCATGCCTTCGGAATGTCAGCCATCAATTCAGCCGTGATCGAGGGGCATACGGCGGTTGCAGCCTACCTACTCGATCATGGAGCGGACATTGAAACTGGTGAAAGCGACATCCGCAGTCCGCTCGCACTCGCGATCGGGCGAGGCTATATCGCGACAGCCGAAATGCTGCTGAACCGCGGAGCTAATGCCAACGCCGCCGGTCACCCCCTCGCCAGAATGAATCTCGCATCGGATCTTCGAGAGCTATTGGAAAGCCACGGCGCCATCGACGATACGATCCTCCGCGAAGTTCCCCCCATGCATCTCCTATGCGTGTCGCGCCTCGTGAACGACCGGACAGCGTCCGAGTTCGCCAACCATTTCGCGGCTGAGATCCGGCGCGCCGCCGAAAACGCAGGGGCCAGGGTTACCGGCCCGCTCCATTTGATTTATAGGGGCCGAAATCCGCGTCGCGCATACCTCGCCTCGGCCCCGGACGAGATCACTCCATCGTACGAATTGGAAGTCGCGCTTCCGGTCTATGAGTTCACGCACAACTCGCCGCCCGGCTTCTACTACCGGATCGCAACTCCATTCAAAAGCGTCGCAGCCGAAACCAAGGGAGAGCGTAAGACCATCGAGACAGGATGGTGGATATTGGAGAACGCGGTATTCAATGAGGGGTTGGGACCGACGTATGAGGTGCGCGAGGTCTATCGTGCATGGCACGGTTTCGGCGCTGTGGAGAATGTCATCGAACTCCAATGCGGTCTTTTCGGTGCAACGCGAACGCAATCAGGCGAACTAGATTACGGACACGATGATCGCGCCTACATTCGCGGGGCCTTCAGATGAGTAAATCGCTTGTGGCTCAGAGGCGTGATCGGAGCCTGTTGGTCTGCATGGCCATCGCACTGATTGCGTCGATAGGTCTATGGCGTCTCAGCACGCGAGGCTCACACGAATTCATTTGGGTCGATGAGCAGGAGGGGGATGGTGCAGTCCTGGCGTTGGCCTCAGGCCGTGCTCCGGGAGGGCCAGAGTTCGTCGTCGCGGGCGGATATTATCGAAAGGATGGTTCCGGTCGCGATCTCTGCATAGTAAGTTTAAGATCCGAGGATGGTAAGCGACTTTGGGAGGAGCGGTATGACAGGGCGCTTCCGAACATGAGCAAGTCGCCGCTGCTCGCAGTGGATACGACGGGGGATGTGTTCGTCGGATGGGACTACTGGGCAGTCGGAAGCGGCAGCCACCCGGTCATCGAAAAGCTTGCTGGGAGCGACGGACGCCCGCTTTGGCGTTGGACCACATTGTCGGGAGGCAATCAGTCAGGACTGGTCGCCGAACCGGTCCCTGATAAACAGGGCCGAATATGGATTTCCGGGATACGCAAGATCTCTGGCGATCAGTATCAACGTTTTATCGCCCTGCTCACATCCTCTGATGGCTCATCCATCTGGAATGTGAGTGTGAATGAGGCTGAGGATGCGAATGATCGAAGGGCTTCGATCCATCCGCTCGAGGGCGGCGATGCGGCAGTGATCGCTGCACCCCGAAGCGGAGAACGGAGTTTTCCGTGGCTAATACAACGCTTTGTGGCAACCGATGGTCGTGTGATCTGGGAGCGCCGCGTCCTTCGTGAAAACGAACGTGGTCTTCCAATCCTTCGATGGATCGTGGACGAGGAGAATCGGCAGATCGTGGTGTTCTGGAGCACCGTGTCACGAGGGCGGATGGAAATTGAGGTGGTTTCCTTTGACCTGACCGACGGAAAAGAGCGCTGGCGCTCGTCGGAGTCATTTGCAGGGATGTACAACGGCGGATTGACCGAGATGACATTGGGAGGTTCGAATACGATCCAGTTGTGGGGACGCCACGCCGATGAGGAAGTCATCACTCGTTGGTGGCGCTGGCACTATGAGGAAGGCATGTGGTTTCCCGAGCGCGAGGTAATCCGATTTGAAAGACCGCTGTGTGTAACCATCTCGGGAGTGAACGGAAAAATTCAGAGCAAGGATTGGCTCGGGCGCCGCGACGAGCGCATCAACGCGGTCCTGCCCGGCCCGTCCAAGCGGAACGGCATTGCCTTGATTCTTCGAGACATGGAGGGGCACAAGAAGGTCGCTCCATGGCGAACGCTCTGGCAAAACGATACAGTTGAAGCCGGAACAGGGAAACGCCCACAACCACGGGGGGAAGGATCCACATTGCATTTCCCTCGTCATGTAATCCTCACTGCGCATGGAAGGATCGTCATTGCGGTCAGCGAGGATGAGGACACTCGAAAATGGCAGATCACCGTCTGGTAGAAATTACGGAAGCCCCCCTTGCTTTTTCCATCCGATATATTTCGCACAGAACGATCCCTGCTCCCTCAAGAACAACGGAACCGCTGGCTCGACGGGCCGTGACTTGACTGCTGCATCCTCGCCAGTTTTTCTTCGGCAGACGAACAAGGAGGCGAATATGGCAAATATCGACATCCACGCGGAAGGCCCCTCTTTTCGAACGCACGAGCAAGCGTCGTAAAGGGTTCCCATCGGAAACGCGCGTCAAGAAGGGCGTGCGTATCGTCGGCGGCAACAAAGAACTGGTCGAGAAACTCGGCCGCATTGATCCGTGCCCATGTGGTTCGATGCGCAAATTCAAGCATTGCTGCATGAAGTCAGGCTGCTTTTGACGGAGTCGAACGCGGCTACTTTTTCCGCGAGTGATGCGCTGGATTTAGAACAGGACGTTCGAAATGAAACTCGCCAGATGTTCCGGGATGTTCCGCTGGCGACGCATCAGGACTACGAGTTCTCGAGTAAACCGTCCTTTCGTTTCGAGCCTTTGGATCTGCTTCTTCCTGCCGTACAGCGCCAACGCTCGAATCGGCACGAAACTCACGCCCATGCCGAGAGCGACGAGATTGATGATCAAATCAAAGCTGTCGAGTTGCATCGTAGGCGCGACGGCCCATCCGTTCGCGGTCATCCATTGGTGAAGCTTCTGCCCTGTGTTTGAAGACTCGTCGAGCAACAGCCAACTTTGCCCCGCAATCCATTCCTCTCGCCCCTTGCCCGACTTCGACGAGAACCGATACGTCCTCGCCGCCTCGGCGGGAGCAATCAACGTGAACGCATCTTCGAATGTATGCGTGATCCCCAGCGTGCGCGGAAGCCGCTTTGGCGGGCAAAGTACACCGAGATCCAAGTCACCAGCTTCAAGTGCCGCGAGAATTTCGACGCTGTTTTGACAGGACACGCGACAGGCCACCTGAGGCTCATTCCGGAGGTTGGCGTGGAAGAATCCGGGCAAATAGGCGAGGCCGATACTCCGTGAAACGCCAAATCGAACCTCCCGACGAGCCCCCGCAAAATCCTCTCGGAACTGCCGTAGCGAGCGCTCCACATCGCCAGTCAACCTGGTGGCTTCGCTGAACAGGAACTCGCCGGCAGGAGTCATCCGGACGCTGCGGGTGGTGCGTTCCAGCAATCGAACACCAAGGCTCTGTTCCATGCCTTGAATCTGGCGGGTGATGGCGCTTTGCGTGAGGCCAGCCACCTCCGCTGCTTTCGTAAAACTCTCATGCTGGGCGACCAACCGAAAGAGGTGCAGCTCGTAAATATCAAATGGAGTAGTCGCCAGATAATTCATTCATAAAATACATTAAGATATACGACTAATGAATTTCCATCATTTTTGGCAAGCCACTAGATTCATGGCATGGCTGATCTAAACAACATTGCAGAACAGAATGTCCCCGGACGCTACTACGTCGATGACACGTGCATCGATTGTGATCTCTGCCGCTCCGAAGCGCCCGAATTCTTCGTCCGATTTGAAGACGAGGGATATACTTACGTTCACCGCCAACCGAGGACCGAGGAGGAGATTGCAAAAGCCGAGGAAGCGCGTCTTTCGTGCCCGACTGAATCCATTGGCAACGACGGGGCCGATGAAGAGCAAGAGAAGTCGTAGGGCACAGGTTCAGAATTAGACCGCCCCGTTACATGAATAGCGCGGGAAAGAGCATGGCGTGACAGAAGAAGAGCGCTTATCCCCGCACGGCTTCATGCCACATGAGACCGGACGGAAGGTTGAAGTCGGCATACTCGATGTGCAGAACGCGGCGATGGCGGGAGCTTGTCGAACGACTCGACGCATGAAGAAGCAACGGCCGCATGAGCAGCACGTCGTCCGCAGAAGCGGCGCAAAGAACATCCGGCTCTCGCGCCCGCACCTCCTCTATCTGCTTGGCGGAAAGACGTCCAAGACGGTGTGAACCGGGTACGACGCGCAGCGCGCCATTCTCCTCACCGGCATCATCCAAATGAAGCCGGACAGTGAGCATTCGCTCGAGAAACTCGACTGGTGGCTGAACATGAGGAATGCCGTCCTTATTGCTCCACGGACCAAAGCCCGGAACCTCGGCGCGATCCCGAACCGACAGCGTCAGATCCTGATGCCACGAGACCAGCCAGTTTTTCCCAGGCGACTTGTCGAAGTAGATCGCGCGGACCGGGAAAGGCTCTTCCCGCACATGCGGACGGACGAGATCGAGGACTCGCTTAAGACGAGCGAACCCGGCCACAACTGGAAGGTTCAGGAGGCCACGCCGACCCGCGCCGTCCGCGGGCCCGAGAGTGTCCAGCACCTCCTGCCGCAATCCGGCCTCCATCACGCCAGGGACAATCGCAAATCCGTCGTGATCGAAATCGTGATTCACTTCGATTTACCTGAAACGCGTTGACGCTGCCAGGAGCATGACTGCCAGTGGCCCATACTTAGTCGTTGTATGGGTCCATTAAACCGGTCGGCTCGTAGCCCTGCTTTACCGTGAACTGCCCGGGATTGATGCTCCCCTCGAATGTATTCGAGTAGATCGGCTTCTCCCCTTGGAGGACGAAGCGCAACTTCGTATCCCAGCGACCTTCAAATTTCGGCGCAATAAACTCCCAGGAATGATTGTGCGGTAGAAATACACGATGATAGCTATTGCCACACCCGCTTGAGGGCAGGTATTCGATCGGACGCCACCGCCCATCGCGATCCATCGCTTCCATGACGATCGGAAGTCGCGAGTCAGAAGCCGCAAACTGAGCTTCCCCATCGGTGCGATTGACAAGGATGAGTCGAAATCCTTGGTGGGACTTGCCGAAGGGAACAACCTCGTCCGGCAGCGCGATGAGGGAAAGCTTTCCTTCCCTTCCCACAGTCAGGTCGCTGAGTTTTCTGGGTAGATTATCGGATCCACCGTAGCCACCAAATGCGTCCTTATCCGGACGGCTTCCGGCGAAGCAGTAGCCTCGTAGCATGTAGTTCACGTTCACCGACTCGCGACCCACGGCGCGAGTGTGCGGCAATACGGTGATCGCCAGCAGAAGGAGTATTGGATGGAACCTCATATATATGCTCGCGGCAAAGCTCGCGCACCAGATGGCGAAAGGCAACATTGCGGGGCACGTCGCGCCGCGCACGACCGTGAACATCGGAAGTGCTACCGGTTGGTTTCGAGCAGCGCGGCAATCTTCTCATGCACCGCGTCCGCCGCCTCCCGTTCCTTTCCCAAAGTCGGGGACGCGGACCCTTGGGTAAACTCCTCGAATTGGCCAGTCTGAAAATCGTAGCTGGCGAAATATCTCCCGTTCGCTTGGAGCGCCAGGATTCGCGAGTTCCCCGACCAGACTACTGCGGGCTGAACTCCGGTGCTCTGCACGACGCGGGGGATCTCGTCCGGTCCGTCCGCCACATAAACGGCGTAGGACGTATCGAGCCAGCTCGCGACCTCGATGTAGGCGCGCCGGCGGCCGTCGGGTGCGATCGAGCGCGATTCGATCGTCCCGATCGCCACGAAGCTGGGACCCACCTGCTCGACGAAATGCTTTCCGTCGTCGCTCGATATGAAAAACGAGCGTGGGAGCTGGAACCAGTCCTTCCCCTCCGGCACACCGTCTTTGGGCAAGCGCACACCAGTGACGACCAGAACGCGGTTTGGGCAGGCGATGCCTAGTAGATAGTCCATCTTCGGAATATCGAACGGTTTCCAGGTGCCCCCGCTGTCCACGGATCGCTCGACATGGTAGGGGATTCCGTCTTCGGGTGTTCCCGTCGGCTCGGTGCCCCACAAAATCAACGATTTGTCTGGGAGAATCGCCATTCCTGCGGGCCCAAACGGTATCTCGCGAACGACACGCCACGGCTCTTCCGGACCGCGTTGATGCACGAGGAGAGGCGGGGCGCGAAAGAGTAGCCATTCCTGTTTGCTCAAGTGCCAACCGGTTATGGCGTCGCGGCGCCGCAGCTCCTGTCCGCCCACTTCGATCGAGCGCTTGTCGCGATTCCATGAGCGGGACTCACGCGGTTCGGGTTTAGACTTCGGCGTGGACTTCGGCTCCGAACGTTCTCGTTTTGGACGGCTCTCCAGGAGGATCTGTTTAATGTGATAGGATCCTCCATCCGTTGCTGCCGTGGTGATCGCGTAAAGGACGCCGGTCCACGAATCGCCGCCGGGAAAGGTAATGTCCACCGGCCCGAATTTCGGACGGTCGGTCGAAAGATCCTCCGACTCGAATCTCAGGGGGCCATCCGAGTGGAATCCCTCCGGCAGTTGGATCTCGGCCGTTACGCTCTTCCATGGCGGACCCGCCACGGCCGTCGTGAATTCAACTTTTCGCGCGGAACCCTTACCTGCCATCGAAGTCCACTTCAAAGTTGGGAATGCCGCTCCCTGCTTCGTCCGGCCCTCTTCGTAAGTCTCCAGCCGATACTCCTCCGCGGGGCGAAAATCATCCATCGGTTCCGCGAGCACGACGAGACTGCCCGCGCCGTTCTCTATCCGGCCATTTCCCTTCCCGTCACGATCGAAACTCCACGCGCGAGCCGTCCTTCCGGAGTCGGCAGCAAACTCCTTGTAAAGCATCCAGGCACCTTCCGGATACCACCTGGACTCTGAGCGCCAGCGTTCGCCCTCCCGAAAGATTTCCTCGGACTTCTGCCCATTTTGGTAGAATCGGCAACTGACTCCAACCTGCTTCCCATTCTCGTGGTGCGCCAGCGACTGGAGAAGACCATTGGAGTGCCAGTAAAGCTCTTCGCCGTTTTTCTGCCCATCGGACCAGACGATCTGGAAGTTCAACTGGCCATTTGGCATCCATCGCTTTTCCGTTCCGTGCTTCTGCCCCTGCTCGAAAAATGTTTCCGAGTCGATCTCGCCACGAACGTGATCGCGAAATCGGATCTCGCGTCCGTGTTTCACTCCGTGTGCGTATTCCGCCTTGCCTTGAAGGACGAGCCCGCTCTCCACGCTCTCCGGAGAGAAGTCGATCCTCGTGCCGCTTCCGTTCTGAACTTCGGCGAGCAGTTTCCCATCCGCGTCGAAGTATTTTCCCGTCACCAGTTTTTCCGAATTCCAGGTTTCATCCACCGCAATTTGTCCGCTTGGATGCCAGACTTTCCGCGGACCATCGGCCTTATGGTCGGAACGGGACTCGAACTGAAACGGAAGCCCGTTCGGGTAGAGCATCAGGACGCTCCCATCACGGAAAATACCTGTCATCCGTTGCTGCAACTGTTCCGGCGAAAGCCCGGCGTATGCGCCGAGTTCCGCGGGCGGATTCATTACGAACACGCGAGGGTCAGCCACGGCCTTCCGTACCCACTCCCTAAGATCGGACTCTGACTCAGCCCCTGCTACGCTGACACTGCACAGAGCAGCGCAGGCACACACAATTAAAAGCTCCCGAGGCACGTTCATCATCGCATCAGTGCGTTGATGGCGGCCGCGGATCCACCACTCTCCCCATGAAGAGGCAGGCTCCGGTGGGTCGGTGCTGAATGGCGTAGTAAAAAGGACGATTGATCCTCACGACGATGGGTCTGGGTGGCTCGGGCGGCGCTCCGAACGCCAGCATGCGAACGGCAGTCGCGGCCGCCGCTTCGGTGCCACGCTCGTCTACCGCAATGAACGTCTTGTGCGAAACTTCCGAAATGAAAAGGTAATCGTCGGCCCGCCGCGGGGCGAGCCGATCAAAGTTGGCGCTGCCAGGTGGCTGATCAAACGCTGCTTTCATCCCGATTTCCTGTAGGAACTGTTTCAAATCCAGCGTCGGCGGCTCGAGCTTGAAACGCGGGAGCCATACCTCCACTTCTGCCGCTTCCAACTCGGCACAATCGGCCACGATCTCCGCGGTGAGCCGCGCCTCCAGGGCAGGGAGTCCCTTGAGGTCATCGGGCAAGAGAATCAGAAAATGCAATTCGTCGCCGACGTAAGGGATGCTCAGCGCCACGTAACCATCCCGCTTCGCGTAACCGTACTGACTTTGGAGCTTCATCGTCGGCACATTCACCGGCGTTCCGCCATCCACGTGAAACGGCGCCGGTTTCGTGGCCGTGGCGGGGAACTCACTGGCCCACGGTCCTTTGAAATAGATCGCATTGACCAGAATCAGGCGGTTTTGCGGGTCCAAATCCTCAAGGAGGTTGGCAATGCGCCCCTTGGTCTGCAATTCGACCCATCGATTGATCCGCTCCGACGCCGCCTTGCCACCATCACCCGCAAAGTCGAGTCTTCCCAACCCCGCGCCATAGTGTTCCTTCACAAGCTCTAGAAAGGATTCCCGGAAATCGTAACCGGTCTGCCCAAAAAGTGCGTTGGCCAGATGGATCTCGATAGGACTGCTGGCCCCCCCCATTTCTTCGACTTCTGCGCCAGCTTGACCGTTTCAGCCGATGATTTCTCGATCTCACCTCGCAAGGCGTCGAAAGAATCGTGCAGCGCAGCCTCCTCCTCTGGGAAGTGAAGGACCTTCCCCATCTCAGTGCGGGTCTCGCCATCCGCCCCGGCATACGTCATGGCCAAAGCATTCTGGATCGAGTACGGGGAAACGCACAGATTTTCGTTCCCGCCCGGAAGGTTCCGTTGGAGTTCGAGGCCCAGCTCGTTGATCGCTGCTACCGCGATTCTCGTTTCGGCAACGGCCGCATCAGGCATCACGGCAAAGAGCATCAAAGCAGCGAGGGCCAGACGTTCCATTACGCGAATTGATCGGATTATCATCACTGTCGGAACGAGCGTGCATCGTTGAGAGATCCGGCACAAGCGACAAGCCTGGGAAGGCTTCTCGGGTTAGGGTCCGTTCAGTATATGCCGCAGATCGCAGCTTCTCCCCCAACCCCTACAGTCGTTTCACAGATTCAGAAGGACTATTCCTTTTCCTCTTATATCGCCACAATTATTGAACTTCGGCGATTTGCGCAGGTCTGGGCGCAAGCTTCTCCGGATCACGACTTCAGAAAATGCTCCCAGTCGCGTACGCTGTGCGCATTGCGAATATGCATGGTGGCAGGCAGTTCTCGTGGCGCGGCGGGTTGCCGACGCAGACGCAGGCCGATTTCTTCGGGCAACCTGTCTGCCTTTCGCGAGTTGATCTCGCGGTGGGCGAGAACGCAGTTCTCCCAAGCGGTTCTACCGCCGCGTGAACGAGGCACTACGTGATCGATGTTGCCTTCGTGGGGCGCGAGTTTGCGCCCCGTGTACTGGCAGGTCGCACCGTCCCGCTGCCAGATGTTCTTCGCGGAGAACTTCGGGCGCCGCTTCGGCACCTTCGCGTAGTTCGCCAGCACGAGGACCGTGGGAACACGCACGGCCCCATGCACGGTGCGCACGGAGTTATCGTCCGCGCGCACCGGCAGAGTGAGCCACTCGGTCCACTTCACTGGACGCATGCCGCCGGTGTCCTCGATGTCGAGGGCGGTCGCCACATCGGCGGCCATCATGCAAAATGCCTGGGTTGGCGTTTTGACGTGGATCGCCTGCCAGTTTCGATTCAGCACCAGCACTGTGGTTTTGTTCAGTACGTCACTCATCATTCAGTCCTCCGCACGTTCGCCGCTCGGGCACATTTTCACCAGGCGCGGGTCGAATCGACCGAGCACTTCGACCAAGTCGGTTTGCGCGGCCATCACTGGTGCGAGGTCCTTGTCAACGCCGGGCACTTCATCGAGGCCCGCGGAGAGCAGCGTCACGTCGCGCTCGGAGAGGAGTTTCTTTACGGCACTCCACGTGAAGGACTGCATCGCCTTCGTCCGACTCATCACGCGGCCGGCTCCGTGGGAAGCGCTGGTCAGCGATTCCGGCTCGCCTTTGCCGCGTACGACGTAGCCGGGCGACGCCATCGAGCCAGGGATGATACCCAGCACTCCAGCGCCCGCCGGGGTCGCGCCTTTGCGGTGGACGATCACTTCACGTTCCACGCCGGCGATTTCATGGCGCTCTTTCCACGCAAAGTTGTGGTGGTTCTCGATGTCGAGGACCACATGCGCGCCGAGTTTGCGTGCGATGTGCCTGTGGATGAGCGCGTGGTTCGCCGCGGCGTAGAGCCCCATCAGATTCATTGCGGCCCAGTATTCCTGGCCAGCGGCTTCATCGAGCGAGAGCCACGCGAGATGCTTCAGCTCTTTTGGCAGATCCGCGTGACGATCCATAGCGAGGCGGCTGTAATGCTGGCAAACCTGAGCGCCGGTGCCGCGGGACCCGCTGTGCGAGAGCAGCGCCACGTATTCTCCAGGATCCAGTCCAAGCACCGGCTCCGACACCGTGAAAGTTCCGAATTCCACAAAGTGATTGCCGCTTCCGCTCGTTCCGAGCTGAGCCCAAGCCTTGTCACGGAGACGCTGTGTGACCGGGGAAACGCCCCAGTCTTCATCCATGACGTCATGCTCGCGGCGCTGCTTGAACTCACAGCCCACGCCAAAGCGCGTCTCGCTCTCGATGATGTTCGCGAGACGATCCTTCTGCCCGGAAATCGTGTTCACCTTCCGATCGAAGACGGTCATTTTCATACGGCAGCCGATGTCCACGCCGACGGCGTAAGGAATCACCGCGTTATCCGTCGCGAGCACGCCGCCGATCGGCAGGCCGTAGCCGACGTGCGCATCCGGCATGAGCGCGCCCGCCACCGCGACCGGCAGCGCACATGCATTCGCCATCTGCTTCACCGCCTCGGCTTCAAGGCCCTCGCCCCACTGACGCCACGGCGCGAGTTCCGCGCGCGGCGTAAAAGCCGGCCGGTAGAGGGCACGAGCCAGCGGTGCACGCAGTTCGTCGGCGAAGAAAGCCGGCGGATCTGCGACGATGTCGCAGATCTCGGCCTCGACCTGCTCGCGATCGAGTCCACCAGCAAACAGGCGGCGCATGTGTTCGTGAGACAGTTTCAAGGCGTCGCCCTGCGGCACGCCGAGACGGATGAGGTCTTGGTTGTTCATGGATGTGGTTCGTATTGAAAAGTAGGAGCGCGGTGTGCGGACACACTCCGAGTGCGCAGCGGTGTCTGTTCTTTATGTCGAAAAGATGCAGCCGGGGAAGGCTTGTCACCCTCCCCGGCTGCGTTGAAGCCATTCCTCAGTCGAGGAATGCGACGTTCGCCATTTGACGAGTCGTGTTCTCGGTGTTCATCCAGACCTGGTGCCACTTGTGCAGCGTGATCGTCGCGTGGTCGCGGTGACGCACGGTACCGCGCGCAAACACGCCCGCATTGCGGACGCGCTGCTGCCAGCCCCAGCGCTTCGCCTCGCGGTTGTCCGCGAGCGTCCGCTTGTAGTCCGATTCGGTCAGACCGTTCGGATAACGCGAGCAGACCCACACCTTCTCGCCACCGGAGCGGTGAAGCTCAGCGACGAGGTGCGGCTTTCCGCCGCCGCGACTGATCGGCTCGTTGCGCAGGATGAACTTTTCATCCACGCGCAGTTCCGGCACGGGCACGAAGAACCATTCACCCTGACGGATGAAGGCTCGGTTGTGCCGGCGGGTGCGCTGACGCAGGTTTAGCCCGGCGCTATCGGCGGCGGCTCGTGCTCCACTTGGTTGCAGAGCGACCTTCGCCTGCACCACGCTTGACGCACCGCCGGGCACCGCGGCGACAAACCACTCCCGCTCGTCGTGTCCGCACAGGAAGCGATCCTTCGCCTCCGGCGTTTTCACAAGCAGGAGCAAATGCCGGTCGTGATGCTCGCATTGAAGCACGTCGATTTCGAGCTGTGCCTCGCGTTCAGCGCTAAGCTGCATCTCGAAAAGTTGGCCCTGCTTATCGGTGACAATATCGAGCGCGTAGTCGGTGCGCTGACGCCGCCGCGGCAGGTCATCTGGACGAACGACACGGAACCGTGCGTCCATGCGGGCGAACTGATTCGCAATCGTTTTTGAGTTCATACTTTATGTTTTTGACCGCGCGCGTGGCACCGGCAGAAAGCCGGAGCGGATGTCGTCGCGGACTGATTGAGTTTGGTTCGAGAGCCTCAGCGAGACTCCCGGCTTGGAGATGGATTTATGTGATTGCATTGATGTGGATGGGTTGAGGTTTGGATTCGTGGAAAATGAGGACGCCGCCCGGAACGGATGGCTCCGGACGGCGTCAGTTGCGTGGTCAAGCCGCGAGCGCGTAGCGGCGGAAGAAGCCGTTCAGCTCCTCCACTTCGCCCTTGGCATCGTCTGGCTCGTTGAGCGCCTCGAGCCTTGGCAGCTCGTCCTCGATGAAACGCGAAAGCGCTTCGACCGAAGGCGCGATAGCCAGCTCCTCGCCGGCCTGCTTGCGCGCGACGAGTTCCGCGAGGGCGGCGCGCACGTCGGCTTCGTCGAGCACGCTCTCCACGAGTTGCGCGAAGAGCATCGGCACCTGACCGAGCTGACGCTCGATCCAGCGGCACGCGAGCAGCGGACGGAAGACGTAGAGATACTTCTTCAGACTCACTTCCTCGCGACCGCGCAGATAGTCGCGCCAGTTGCCGAAGGCCATGTGCAGGTAATGCGCGAAGCAGCGCCGTGGCGAATAGAACTCCGCCGCCAGCGCGCCGAACTCGGCGGCGAAGACCGGATCGTGACGATACACGACCGGTGACTTCAGCCACTCAAGCAACGGCGGATTGCTCTTGCGGAGCAGCCGCAGCGCCTTGCGCAGCTCCCAGCCGCTCACGTCGAGATCATCGGCGATGGGCTGTTCGATGACGTCGCGCCGATCCTCGACTGAAAGATACCAGTCTCGCCGGTGGACGTAGAGGAAGCGCACGTCGTAGTCGCTGTCACGCGAGGCAAAGCCCCACGCCCGACTGCCGCTCTCGCACGCGAAAAGCACGCGCACGTTCCGCTCGGCCTCGACCTGAGCGAGCGCGTGGCGGACGCGCTTGAGGACTTCGTTCCCATGCATGGGGAACCTCCTTTCTATGTTGGTGATTGGGGTTGATTGCTTGGGGGCCGCATCACCCCGGCGGAGACGAATCCCCGCCGGGGCGTGCCTTCCTCCCTCGCATCTTAGGTTTCCTCCGACTCGGTTTCAGTTGCCGACCGACTTCCGGAGCGGCCCTTGAACACTGGCGCGAAAGCAGACATGTCGCTCATCACAACCATCTGCTTTGCGTCGTTGCCGGAGAGCGTCTGCAGGAAGCGCAGCGTTGCCACGCCCGGCTGGCTCTCGATGAGACGCGCCGCATTTGCAAGGTTGCGGAGTGCGGCCGACTCGCCACGGGCACGTTCCAGCGCTGCCTGGCCCTCCTGCTTCGCCTTCAGCACTTCGGAGAAGGCGCGGCGTAGGTCGCCCGGCAGCATTACGTCGCGGACTTCGACTGCGTGCACCTTCACGCCGATTTCCTCGGCCTGGGGTGCCAGCAGTTCGAGAAGCTGGCCGCTGATGGCGACCCGCTGGTTGAGCAGCGAGTCCATCGCGACGCCCGCAACGACGGCGCGAACCGCCGACTGCGCGGCGCTGTAGAGATGCAGAACGTAGTTGTCCACGCTCTGCACGTTCTTGACTGGATCGACGATCTGAGTCGTGAGCACGAGGCTGACCTTCACGCCGACATTGTCGGCGCTGAGGACATCCTGACCCTGGACCTGGAGCAGCGTCTTACGCACGTCGATTAGATCGACGCGGTAATGGCGGCCCCAGCGGACGTGGCGGCCCGCGTCCCATCGACCGGCGAGTTTGCCCTCGTGGTAGATCAGCGCGACGGAACCTTCGGCGACGACGTATTCGTGACGGTAGCGGGCACGCACGGTGCGAACCGCCACTGCGATGGCAATGGCGACCATGATGCCGCCGATGATGTATTCGATGTTCATGTTTCCTCCTTGGTTGAAAGTTGTGGCCCGTGACGGCGACCGCGGCTCGGCAACGGGCGAAAGTGCAATGGCTCTCCCGCGCAGGCTGCGTCGCGGCTGCCCCGACTGGGTCCGGGCTGGTCACCGTCACGGACCCGTATGATGGGAGTCGAACCCAGTCGGCTTGCGCCGATTTGCCAGACACTGGACTCCCGATATGCAGAACCGGATCCGGCGATGCCGGTCGGCTGCTGGAACTGAGTCCAGTGGAAAGATGGTCGCCCGTGGAGGTTATGCTCCCCCGACTCCTGGGTGTAGGCCAGGCGTCCTCCTATTAGACGACTCGGGAAAGGTGGGCCGCCGGGGTAATGCTCCCCGTTCGACGGATTAAAAGTCCGTTGCATCACTTTAATGCTTTCGGCCCCTTCAAATGGTGCTCGCGGCAGGATTCGCACCCGCACTGGCTGCGCTCTCGACGCAGTGCCTCTACTGTTGGGCTACGCGAGCATGAAAATGGCACCCGTGGCCGGACTCGCACCGGCTAGGTCTCACTTGAAAGGCGAGGCGCTCGGCTCTTTGCATTCACGGGCAGTAAAGGAAAAGACCTCCCGCCAGGACTCGTACCCGCGTCTCAGGTTCAACGGGCATAGGACGTTCGTGCTGCTTTACACCACGAGAGGTCGTTACGGAGAAAATGGCGGAACGCGGAGGGCATGCTCCCCAATCCGCAGCGCGGATCGATTTCCTTAGCAAAGAATCCCGGCTCGCTTGTCCGGTTCACGTTCCTTTGGTGCCCGCGGCAGGACTTGCACCTGCACTGGTCCGTTTTTGAGGCGGATGTCTCTGCGTTGGACTACGCGGGCTTAACTCGTGCTCCCGGTCGGATTCGCACCGACACTTGGCCGGGTTTAAGCCGGCTGCCTCTGCTGCGTTGGGCTACGGGAGCGAAAATGGTCCCGGCGGCAGGACTTGCACCCGCACTGAACGAGGTCTGAACTCGTTGTCTCTGCATTGGGCTACGCCGGGAGAAGGGTGGCACTCCCGGCAGGAATTTCGCCTGCAACCTCCGCGTTCGAAGCGCGGTGCTCTATACGTTGAGCTACGGGAGCGTTGAAGATGGTGCGCCGGGGCGGTGCTGCCCCGCCTGCCTCCGTCCGCCGCGGCGGATCGGTGCGGCGATCTGCTGATGATCTACCGGCGCAGGAATTGGAGAAATGGCTGCCCCGGCTGGATTCGCACCAACGCGAACCGGGTCAGAGCCGGTTATGCTGCTGTTACATCACGGGGCAATTGGAAGTGGAGCCAGCGGCGGGTAACGCTCCCGCATCCTCCGCTTTACAAAAGCGGTGAGATTTCTTGTCCATCCACGCTGGCGAAAAAAGTGGCGGAAGCCGGAGGGCATGCTCCCCATTCCGCAAGGCGGAACGATCTGTTTTCGAAACAGTCCCGGCACGGTTGCCCGCATTGTTTTGAAAGGAAGTTAGGCTGGCTGTCTCGCTGCGCTCGGCTGTCCGGTTCAGCTTCCAAGAATGGTGGGTCGCCACGGTGCTGCCCCGCGCTCTGCGGTTTAAGAATGCAGGGCGCGCGCAGCGCCCCTCTCCAAAGGCGCGGAGCACTGACAGCATGGACGCCGGAGCGTCAAACCGCTGCATCACTGCAATGCTTGCGACCCAAGAATGGCGGAAGTCAGTGGGCATGCTCCACAACCTCGAAGTCGAGGTCTGTCCGGCTTCCAACCGGCGGCGGCTCGCTTGTCCGCTTTAACTTCCCAAAGATGGTCGCTCCGGCTGGAATCGCACCAGCACCTGACGGCTTATGAGACCGCCGCACTGCTCGTTATGCTACGGAGCGTAAAAGTGGTTCCGGGGGTTGGAGCGAGTGGCGAGACAGCCTGTGCGACAGCACAGCCCAAAGGGCAGCGTCGGAAGACGCTGGCAATCGAACCAACTGCCTCCAGCTTCTGAGGCTGACGAGCGACCGGTGCTCTTCCCCGGGATTCTGAAAAGCGATCCGCCAGCCGGGCATGCACCGGCCTCTCCCGGTTACCGACCGGGTGCGTCGCTGCCTACGCTTTGGCGGAGTTTTCGAAAAGTGGTCGGGCACCTCGGTGCTGCCCCGAGTGTCTCGCCGATCCGAACGGCGCGGATTGCTGTCTTCCTCGTGCCCGATAAAAAACTGGAGCCACGGGGAATTGCACCCCGATCAACGCAATGCGAATGCGCCATCCTGCTCTTCAGTGATGGCCCCAAAAGTGGACGCGCACCCCGGACTCGCACCGGGTAAAGCGGTTTTGCAGACCGCCGGTTCGACGACTTTGCCTTGTGCGCGCTTATGAAAGTGGGGAGGTCGACGGGTGCTGCCCCCGCTCAGCGATCTTCACAGGATCGAATGCTGGCTGTTACATCACGACCTCCACTAAAATGGATCCTCCGGCCGGCGCTGCCCCGGCATGATCTCCTGTACGAGAGGAGTGCATTGCTGACCTCTGCCACGGAGGAATCGAAAAATGGTGCGCCATGCCGGTGCTGCCCCGACGCCCGCGGTTTGGAAGACCGCCGTGCTTGCTGTTACACCAATGACGCGATGAAAAATGGTGGCTGCGTCCGGTATCGCGCCGGACTCTCCTCGTCTTCAGCGAGGCGCTAATCTCTCTCAGCTACGCAGCCAGAGTGGTCCCTCCACGAGGTAATGCTCCCCGGTCGCCCGGTTATCGGCCGGGTGCTCTGCTTTTGAGCTATGGAGGGGAAAGGGGCACCCGCACCTGGTAATGCTCCGAGTGTTGCGGCTCCTGCCGCCATGCAGTCACCGCTCCGCGTTGCAGGTGAGCGCTTCCGCGCATAGCATTCTGGCTGAGAACCAGACGTGCTGCTTTTGCACCATGCGGGCGAGAAATTGGATCCCGCCGGGAACCGGCCAACGCGAGTTAGCCCCCCTGAATTACTTTCGAACCTAAAGCGGCAATCGCACCCAGATCTGCGATTTATGAAATCGCGAGGTGTGCCTGTTACACCGCGGGAAAAGGGCGGACAGCCGAGGACATGCTCCTCAAGCCTTGCGGCTCCATCCGGGTTCAGGCCGGCGCCGGCACGCTGGTCCGGTTGACTGTCCAAAATGGCTCCTCCCCCTGGAATCGCACCAGGCTCACACCGCTTAACAGGCGGGCTGCACACTTTGTGCATTGAGAGGAATTGGAATTTTGAAATGGCACTCCCGGCAGGAACGCCCGGTGCGATAGCACACCCCCTCATGGCGCGGAGCGGAAATTGCATAGCGGCTGGAGCCGCAATTGCACCTGCGTTGTTCCGTTTAGAAGACGGATGCCTCTGTTCTGCTCGGCCACGGGAGCAAATGAAAATGGTCGGGCACCCCGGTTACGCTCCGGGTGTCTCGCCGTCCCAAGCGGCGCGGATTGCTATCTTCCTCGTGCCCGATAAATGGTTTCCCCGGCTGGAGTCGCACCAGCGGCCTCCGCCTTCGCAGAGCGGCGCTCTTCTGCTGAGCTACGGGGAAGTCTGAAAATGGCGGTCGTGACGGGTGCTGCCCCCGCTGTCTCCTGCTTGACGGGCAGGCGAGTCTGCTGATCCTCTCCACGACCGTGGTGCGGCGTCCGGGTAACGCTCCCGACCGGCCCGATAGGACTCCGGTTTTACAGACCGGTTCGCGTCTTTAGCGATCTACCGCCGCATCTGAAATGGTTGCGGGACGTGGAGTCGCACCACGATAAGAGAGCTTATGAACGCCTGCGCGATAGCGCATCCCTTCACAGAGGGAAACGCTATGGCATCGGCGGGAGCCAAACTCCCCGGGTTTTGCCGCTCCGGCGGCTACGCAGAATGCGCTCCGCGTCCATCGAAGGCGCAGTTGCGTCGGGTTCTCAACCTTCCCGCGATTTAACAAAAATGGTGGACCGCCGGGGCTATGCTCCCCGCACTGCCGGGTGCAAACCGGCTGATTTCCTGACTAATCTAGCGGCCCTTTAAAATTGATGGCGGGGGCGGGAATCGAACCCGCTCGTTGACGGCTTATGAGGCCGCTGCCTTCCCATCTGGCTCCCCCGCGATTTTTGAATAGTGGCACGGCGTCTCGGTGCTGCCCCGAGCCCACTTGGTTTTGGAGACCGAGCTGCGCAAGCTGGCGCCCGCCGTATGGTATAATGATGAGTGAAAAATGGTGCGGTCAGCCGGAATTGCACCGGCATCGCCTGATTGGCAACCAGGCATCCTGCTCTTGAACGATGACCGCGAAATGGCGGCGCAGGTCTTACATAGATTGCCTGCGCCGCTCTATATGACAAAAAAGAACGAACACCGCAGCCACGCACGTTGAAGCGTCACACCCGCAGGATATTTCACGGCGGATATTTCGGTGTTTCAGGCACACCTCCCACGAAGCCCTTGGTCTATTGAAAGCTTGGGCGTGGGACTTGATCGCTCTGAACAAGAGGAGGAGGCTGGCGGTCAGCTATTGACACACCTCACCCAACGGTGTTGGATCTCCAGATAAATCAGAATGGCTAGACATTGCGGAAATGGCGCGAGGATCTCGTTGGAGAGCTCGAGTTTCCCAGGGTCTTGAAATGGTTCCCGGAGCCGAAAGGCGAGAAATTCGAGATATTAGCC